>NZ_JBQOUX010000067.1:0-43645 GCF_052216785.1 Streptomyces sp. JW3
GCGGAAAGATCGTCGCGAGCCGGACAGCGGGCAGCAAGGCGCGTGATCGCTTACACCACTTCGCGGGACGCGACCCTTCTCCGCATCCAGGACTTGCTCGAAGTACTCGGCGTGACCACTGCGCCGAGCCCTCCGCACATCCTCGCAATTGCGCTCGAAGTACTTGTCCGTCCCCAGGACCCGATCCACATGCCGGGCCAAATCCATCGGCATCCGGCGTTCCCCGTGCTCGATGTCGCTCAGGTACGACTTGCCGTAGAAGCTGCCCTCCAACAGGCCCTCCAGGGACAGCCCCGCTGCCTCCCGCTTCCAGCGCAACTCCTTGCCGTAGAAGGTCGGGACGCTCATCGAGCCGTCGATGTCCTTGCGTCGTGCCATAGCCGCTGCCCTCTTCCGCACTCCGTGCCGCCTACGCGGGACCCCTTTCACGGTAAGGCGCCACACGTCACTGTGTGAGGGATTCGTCACACAGCGCACACGGAAAGGTGCCGTCTCATGTCCCGGTCCCACCCTCTGGAAGACGACCTGACCCGCTGCGTGGACGAACTCCGCGCCGCGCTCGCCGTCCACGGCATCACGCTGCCGTCCCTCCGCGTGGACCCGTTGACCTTCGCCGGGGCGTACGCGCCGTCCGCCGGGCTGGTGGCGCTGGGGAGTTGCAACACCGCCACCGTCCGCGCGCTGACCTCGGCGCTGCGGAAGGCGGCGTCGGCGTGAGCGGGGAACTCGGCCTGATCGCCGTACCGAAAGCCGTGCCCGAGGTACGGCAGTGGCTGCGCGGGCACGACATCGACGTCCTGCTCTGCGCGAGCGAACTGCTGACGAACGTCATCGATCATCTCGGCGAGGGCACCCCGGTGACCGTCCGGGTGTACGGGACCGGGAGCGGGCGGGTGCGGGTGGAAGTCACGGATCCGGATCCCCGGGCGCTGCCCGTCCTGCTGTCCGCGTCCGGGACGAGTGAGTCCGGGCGCGGGCTCGCGCTGGTGGCCGCGGTGGCCGAGCGGTGGGGCGTGGAGCAGGGGGCGGCGTACAAGACGGTGTGGTGCGAGCTGCCGGCCTGCGACGGCCCCCAACCCCCCACCCCACCAACCCACCTCCCCCAAACCGTTAACACTTGACCCCAAACTGTCATCCATTTCCCCAACCCCCCTCCCCGCCCCAGCCGACCCGCCGGACGTATGGCCGCCGCGCTCGGGGGCAACCGAGCCGTGACCCCACCAGCCCGGGAGGCTACGTGTTCGACGGCTTCGAGCTGAGGCGGTGCGAGGGAGCCGGCGCGCACCTACGGGTGCGGCACGGCGGCAGCGGGCCGCCGGTGCTGCTGCTGCACGGGCATCCCCGTACGCACGCGACCTGGCACCGCGTCGCCCCGCTGCTGGCCGTCGCCGGGCACACGGTGGTCTGCCCCGACCTGCGGGGATACGGCGAGTCCGACAAGCCCGCGACCGACGCCCGGCACAGTCCGTACGCCAAGCGCGCGATGGCCGGCGACTGTCTGGCGGTGATGCGGCGGCTCGGGCACGAGCGGTTCGCCGTGATCGGCCACGACCGGGGCGCGTACGTCGCCACCCGGCTCGCCCTGGACCATCCGGGGGCCGTCTCCGCCCTCAGCGTGCTGGACGCCGTACCCCTCGGGGAGGCGCTGCGCCGCTGCGACGCGAGGTTCGCCGCGAGCTGGTGGCACTGGTTCTTCCTCGGCCAGACCGACAAGCCCGCCGAACGCGTCATCAACGCCGACCCGGACGCCTGGTACCGGGCCACCCCGGAACAGATGGGCGCGGAGGCGTACGAGGACTACCGGCGCGCCATCCACGACCCGGCCACCGTGCACGCGATGTGCGAGGACTACCGGGCCGGCCTCGGCGTCGACCGGGAGCACGACGACGCCGACCGCCGGGCCGGCCGGCGCGTCGGCTGTCCCGTACAAGTGCTGTGGGCCACCCGGGACGACATGGCCGACCTCTACGGCGACGTGCTCGGCGTCTGGCGGGACTGGGCGGACGGCCCGCTGGACGGCGGCCCGATCGATTCCGGGCACCACATGGCCGAGGAGGCGCCGGAAACGCTCGTCACCACCCTGCGGGAGTTCTGGCGAACCACCGCGGGATGGTGACGAGGGCGATCCAGCGGCCTACTTGCCGTAGTACGCGTTGTACAGCGAGATCATCGACGTGTTGCCCTTCTTGTCGGTGATCTTGGCGCGGAAGGAGATGCCCTTGCCCTTCGCCGGGTTCTTGACGGTGATCTTGCCCTTGGTGACGGTGGTCTTCTTCCAGGTCTTGCCGGTGTCGTAGGAGGTGTACACCACCAGGGACTTGAGGTTGGAGCCCTTGGCGGCGCCCTCCACCGTGACCGGGATGCTGGCCTTCTGGCCGGCCGTCTTCTTGCTGTCCAGCGTCACGGTCGCGGTGAAGCGGGCCGAGGAGGCGGGCAGCTGGGTGAAGGCGCTGGTCTTCTTCGAGCGGAAGGTCCAGGTGGCGTCGATGCGGCTGGCGGCCGCCGCGACCTTCGACGAGCGCTTCACCGACGTGGTCAGCTTGTACGCCGCGTCCCCGGACGGGACCGTGAACTCCTCCTCGCCGAAGAGCGGGTCCTGGTTGGAGCCGACCTTGGTGCCGTTGCGGTAGAGCGTGGTGGTGGCCGACGTGAAGTCCGACGAGCCCGCGTGGCCCTTGCCGTCGGCGAACAGCGGGATCAGGCCGCCGATGCTGTTGCCGTCGCGGTAGAGGCCGTAGTCGGAGGTGACGCGCGGCGCGAAGACGGCCGTGTTCACGGTCGTCGAGTAGCTCTTGCCCGCCTTGTAGACCCGGCCGGCGTCCATCGCGTAGTAGGCGTCGGCGACCGGGAAGCCCTCGGCGTCGGTGCCGCCGTACTGGGTGAACGAGGTGTCCCAGCGGACGCCCGAGGTGGTGGACAGGTGCAGGGTGCGGGTGCCGGGCAGGGTCTGCGCCACCCCGGCCGCGGAGCCGCCGCCGGTGGCCGGCAGCCAGCCCATCGCGGTGATGTCGCCCTGCTTGCCGCTCGCGGAGGCGCCCATGCCGACCTTCACCGTGGCCAGCTCACTGGCCTTGTAGTGCCGGGTGTAGCCGGTCGCGAGCTGCGTGACCGAGCCGCCGGCGACGGTGTCGTACTGCTCCTTGCCGCCCTTGGTCCAGTGGCCGTCGAACTGCTGGCTCAGCGAGCCGTCGGTGAGGGCCGGACCGAGGTGGCGGGTGCGGAAGCCCTCGTACGAGTCCAGGAACCAGCCGTAGCCGTAGCTGCTGTTCGCGGTGTCCACGTAGAAGTCGACCGAGGCGAGGGCCGGCTTGGCGGACTTGTCGGGGACGGTGATGTCGACCGGCTTGGCGGTACGGGCGTCCAGCGTGACCGTGGTGTCCTTGGTGACGCTCAGCCTGGGCTGGGCCAGCCAGTCGGCGCCCTGGTACTTCTCCGGGTCGGTGCCGACGTAGACCGCCGAGTTGAGGATGTAGCCGCCCTTGGGGACGCGCACGGTGACGGTGCCGTCGGCCTCGTAGGGCATGTACCACTCGTTCGCGGCCAGACCGGAGACGCCGGACAGGTCGGCGCTGTAGTTCGCGGACGGCTTGCCGTCCCGGCCGATGACCTTCAGCGTGAGGTCGTAGGACTCCACCTCGCGCTGCACCGCGGCGGCGGTGCGGACGGTCTGGCCGCCGCCGGTCGCCGTCACGTACGCCGAGTACGCGCCGTCGAGGGTGCCGCCGAGCCGGGTGTCGGCGGTGAGGTTGACGGAGGCGGTGCCGCCGGCGGGGACGGTGACCGTGTCGGCGTCCAGGGTAAAGAAGCCGGCCGGGGCCGCCGCGCCCTTGGGATCGGTGGCGGTCGACGTCAGTTTCAGGGTGACGTCCGCGGTGCCGAGGTTGCGGTACGTCAGCTTCTCGGTGGCCGGCTGGTCGTCGGTGTGCGGCCACTGCTGCACCCCGAAGCTGACCGAGGACGGCTCGGCGAGCACGGTCTGGGTGATCGCCTTGTCGACCTGGATCCGGCCCGAACCCTGCTGGAACGGGCTGTACTTGCCGCCCTTGGCGGAGCCGGTGAGCGCGGCCTTCAGCTCGGCGTACGTCCAGTCCGGGTGCTGCTGCTTGAGGATCGCCGCGGCGCCCGCCACATGCGGGGTCGCCATCGACGTACCGGAGATGGTGACGTAGCCGGCCGGGCTCTCGCCGACCTCCTGGGCGATGACGCTGCCGGGCGCGGAGGCCGCGGTGATGTCGACGCCGGGGGCGGTGACGTCCGGCTTGATCTGGCCGTCCAGGCCGGGACCGGTGCTGGAGAACTCGGCGAGCGCGTCCTTGCCGTCGACCGCGCCGACGGTGAGGGCGGCCGCGGCGCTGCCCGGGGAGCCGATGGTCTGGTCGCCGTACTCGCCCTCGTTGCCGGCCGCGATGGCGAACAGGATGCCCTTCTCGGCGGACAGCTTGTTGACCTCCGCCTCCAGGGGGTCGATCTCGGGGGTGTCGCCGCCGCCGAGGCTCAGGTTGACGATGTCGGCGCCCTGCTCGGCCGCCCACTCCATGCCGGCCAGGATCGAGGAGTCGTCGCCGTAGCCGTCGTCGCTGAGCACCTTGCCGTTGAGCAGCTGGGCGCCGGGCGCGACACCCTTGAACGTGCCGCCGCCCTTGGCGCCGGTGCCGGCCGCGATGGAGGCGACGTGCGTGCCGTGGCCGTACTTGTCGGTGGCGTCGGCGGAGGTGGAGAAGTTCTTCGCCGCGACGACCTGGTTCTTCAGGTCGGGGTGGGTGGCGTCGACGCCGGTGTCCAGGACGGCGATCTTCACGCCCTTGCCGTCGTAGCCGGCCGCCCATGCCTGCGGGGCGCCGATCTGCGGGACGGAGGTGTCGAGGCTGGCCTCGCGGACGCCGTCCAGCCAGACGTGGGCGATGCCGGCGGCGGCCTGTTCGCCGTTCGTCACCGCCTTCCACAGGTCGGGAGCGTCCTGCCGCGCGGTCTGCACGGCGTCGGCGTTCAGGGACTTGAGGGTGCGGCGCAGGGTGCCGGCGTCGCGGACGTCGGCCTTGGTGGCGGCCGGGCTGCCCTGGTAGCCGACGATGACCTTCAGGCCCTTCTTCTGGGCCTTGCGGGTGGCGGCTCGGTTCAGCTCGGTGACGTCGAACAGGCGCTGGTCCAGCTTGCCGTCGGCGACCAGGCGGGCCGCGTCGGCCGGGATGACCAGGGTGTGCCCGTCGGCCCGGCGGACCTGCACGGGTATGTGCTCACGGCCCTTGGCCCGCTCCAGACCGGTGACCCGGCCCTTGGTGTCCACGACGACCCGGTCGCCGGTGATCAGGGTGATGCGGTGGGTGGCGGTCAGCGCGGCGCCGGTCGCCCGGGGCGTGCTCTTCCCCTCCGCCGCGCCGACCGGAGCGGTCAGTCCGGCGGCGAGCGCGACAGCCGCCGCCACGGCGACCGTGGCGGCGCGCCCTCTGTTCATTTGTCTGCGCAAGGTTCCCCCTAGCGGATGTCCGGGCGACCACTCGGTTCACCCGGCCGGGGGTGGTCTCGCACGCGCGTACGCCCCCCGGAGCACGCAGTATGCCGGGGGGCGATCACTCGCCTCAATGGATGAGAGGAAGGTGAGAGAACCGCCGGGCGACTGTTACCCGGCCGCCCGGAGTCCGTTACCTGACCGATGGGTTACCGCCCGTCAGGTGGACGCGTTCTCCTTGACGGTGATCCGGCCCTTGCGGATGGTCGCGAGCCGCGGCGCCTTCTTCGCGATGGAGGAGTCGTGGGTGACCATGATGAAGGTCAGCCCCAGCTCCTTCCACATGCGTTCGAGTACGTCCATGATCTCGTCGCGCATCGACTCGTCGAGGTTGCCGGTGGGCTCGTCGGCGAGCAGCACCTTGGGCTGCTTCACCAGCGCCCGCGCGATCGCGACGCGCTGCTGCTGGCCGCCGGACATCTCGCTGGGCAGGTGGCCGAGCCGTTCGCCGAGCCCGACCGAGGCCAGCGCCTCGGCGGCCCGCTCGCGGCGCTCCTTGGTCTTGACGCCGAGCGGCACCAGCGCGGTCTCGACGTTCTCCTGCGCGGTCAGCGTGGGGATCAGGTTGAACGACTGGAAGACGATGCCGATGGTCTCGCTGCGCACCCGGGTCAGCCGGGCCTCGGACAGCTTGGCCAGATCGGTGCCGTCGAGGACGATCTCGCCGGAGGTGGGCCGGTCCAGCGCGCCCAGCATCTGGAGCAGCGTGGACTTGCCGCCGCCGGTGGGGCCCTGGATGACCAGCCGGTCGCCGTCGGCGATGGTCAGGTCGATGCCGTCGAGGGCGTTGACGGTGTCCTTGCCGCGCGTATAGCGCTTGGTGACGCCTCTGAGTTCGTACATGGTGGTCCGACTCCTGGAGAACGGTGGGGGAGGAACGGGGGGCGGGCGCGCGTCTTGCTCGACGCGGGGCGTCCTGCTCGACGCGGGGCGTCCTGCTCGACGCGGGGCGTCCTGCTCGACGCGGCGCAGGGCGTCCTACTCGACGCGGCGCAGGGCGTCCGCCGGGCGCAGCCGGGAGGCGCGCCAGCCGCCGAAGCCGCCGGCGATCAGTCCGCCCGCCACGGCGAGGACCACGGCCAGCGCGATGGTGGTGAGGCTGACCGGCGCGGTGAGCGCGACCTCCAGGGTCTTGGCCGCCGACTGGCCGCCGCCGCCCATGCCGCCACCGCCACCGCCGGGCCCGCCGCCCATGCCGCCGCCACCGCCACCGCCGGTGGAGCCGATCTCGGCCTCCAGGCTGGGGCTGACCGCCGTGACGGCGTAGGCGCCCGCCAGGCCGAGCGCGATGCCGAGGACGCCGCCGACCAGGCCGTTGACGACGGCCTCGCCGACCACCTGCCGGGTGACCCGGCCGGACTTCCAGCCGAGCGCCTTCAGGGTGCCGAACTCGCGCACCCGGCGGGAGACGGCCGAGGAGGTGAGCAGACCGGCGACCAGGAACGCGGCGATCAGCACCAGGATGGACAGCCACTTGCCGACGCTGGTGGCGAGGGAAGAGGCGGTGGACAGCGAGCCCGAGACGGTGTCGGCGAGGTCGGCGGAGGTGGTGACCGTGGTCCCCGAGATGTTCTTCTGGATGGCCGACTTGACCGCGTCGATCTTCTGCGAGTCGGACGCCTGGACGTAGATGGTGGTGACCTTGTTCTTGACGTCACCCAGCGTCTGGGCCTGCTTCAGCGGGATGTAGACGTTGGCCGCGGCGTCCCCGCTGTCGGCGGTGGCGATTCCGATGACCTTGAACTTGGTGTCGCTGATGGTGAGGGTGGAGCCCTTCTTCAGCTCCTTCTCCTTGGCGTACGCGGAGTCGACGACGGCGACCTTGGCGTTGGTCTCGGACGTCTTGAAGGTCCGGCCGCTGGTGATCTTCGAGGAGGTCAGCGGGCCGAGCGCGGTCTTGGTGACGTCGGTGCCGTAGACGGAGTAGCTGTTGACGTCGAAGTTGGCGCCGCCGCCCTGGACCTCGCCGCCCTGCTGGCTGTCGGTGCCGCCGCTGGGGGCGCCGCCCTGGCCCTGTCCCTGACCCTGCGTCTCACCGCCGCTGCCCTGCTGGAACTGACCGCGCGTGAACTGGCCGCTGACCTTCATGACCTGGAGGCTGAGGCCGCCCACCGCGTCGGCGACCCCGCTCTGCTCGGCGACCTTGTCGACGGTCGAGCCGGCCAGCGACTGGAAGCCCTGCACCATCACCCGGTCGGTGGACTGCTCCTCGTCGGAGTCGCTGTCCTGCGCGTCGAACTGGAAGTTGGGGCGTCCGCTCTGCCCGCCCTCGCTGTCGTCCCCGCCCGCCGCGGCGGCGGCCTTGGTGACGGTCATGTCGGTGCCGAGCCCGTACAGCGACTCCAGGACCTTGTCCTGGGCCTTGCCCATGCCGGAGGACACGGAGTTGACGACGATGACCAGCGCGATGCCCAGCGCGAGTCCGGAGGCGACGACGAGGGCCGCTTTTCTACGGCGGCGCAGCTCGCGCCTCAGGTAGGTGAAGAACATGGCCGCAAAGTAGGGACGGCGCGTGATGGCGGAATAAGCCTTGGATAAGAGGAGGATGAGAAGGCTGAGAGATGCCGATGTGTGACCAAAGCGAAGCGCCGTCCGCCCCCGGTGCGGGGCGAACGGCGCTTGCGGACAAGGTAATTACGGGGGCGTCAGACCGCCGAACCCGCCTTCCACTCGGCCCAGTCCATGTTCCAGCCGTTCAGGCCGTTGTCCGGGGCGATGGTCTCGTCGCCGGTGTTCTGCACGACCACCACGTCACCGATGAGGGAGTGCTCGTACATCCAGGCGGCCGGGGTGCTGGAGTCGTTGGCGCCCTTGGTGTCGCTCAGGCCCACGCAGCCGTGGCTGGTGTTCTGGCTGCCGAAGATGGACTTGGCGCCCCAGTAGTTGCCGTGGATGAAGGTGCCGGAGGTGCTCAGCCGCATGGCGTGCGGTACGTCCTTGATGTCGTACTCGCCCTTGCCGTCGTCGTCGGTGAAGCCGACCGTCGAGCCGTCCATCCGGGTCTCCTTGTACTTCTCGGAGATCACCATCTGGCCCTCGTAGGTCTTGTTCTCCGGGGAGCCGGCCGAGATCGGGATGGTCTTGATGGTCTTGCCGTCCTGCGTGACCTTCATCTGCTTGGTCTTCGCGTCGACGTAGGAGACCTGGTTGCGGCCGATCTTGAAGGTGACCGTCTTCTGCTGGACGCCGAAGACCCCGTCGGCACCCTCGACGCCGTCGAGGGCGAGCTTCAGGGTGACGGTCGAGCCTTCCTTCCAGTACTCGTCCGGGCGGCAGTCCATGCGCTGGGTGCTGAACCAGTGACAGGCAACCTCCTGGCCGCTGTCGGTGTTGACCGTGATGCCCTTCTGGACGGCGGCCTTGTCGGTGATCTCCTTGTCGAAGTTGATCGAGACGGGCATGCCCACGCCGACCGTGGCGCCGTCGTCCGGCGTGAAGGTGCCGATGAAGCTGTTGTCCGGGGAGACCGTGGTGAACGACGCGTTCTCGTGCGCGGCGCGGCCGTCCGAGTCCTCGGCCGTCGCCGTCAGCTTGTAGGTGGTGGCCCGCTCCAGCTGCGCGCTCGGCTTCCAGCTGGTCTTGTCGGCGGATATCTCGCCGCCGACCTCGGTGCCGTCCGAGGTGGTCATCTTGACGTCCGTGAGGGTGCCCTTGGTCACCGAGACGGTCGCGGAGTTGTTGATGGACGCGTTGTCCGACCCGTCCTTCGGCGTGATCTTGATCTGCGCCTCGGAGGTCTTCTCGGCCGCCGCCTTGTCGACCTGGGTCTGCGAGGACTCCCCGCCACCCCCGGTCGCGTCGTCGTCGCCGCCGGAACACGCCGAGAGCATCAGTACACCCCCGAGCAGCGCGGACGCGGCCGCGAGGCCCTTGCGCCGCTTACTGTTCGTCATCACACGCTTCTCCATCGCTACCGATTGCGGAAACCCCGGGATTCCCCGTCAACCTGTTCAACGCTACGACCGGTTCGTCCCGTTCCACATGGCCCCCAGGTGTGGGCCACACCACGTCCGCCGGGGCGAACGGCCTGGTGCCGGTGTCGGTCCGTGCGCCGGTTGAGACGAAGGAACCCCGGGTGGCGGTTGCCGCCCGGGGTCACGGTTTCCCCAAGGAGCGTCAGCCGACCGTCATTTCCGCGCCGTCTTCCTCGTCCAGAGGGTCATCATCCTCGTCGAGGTCCCAGTCCGTCGCATCGGGGTCGTAGTCGATCCGCTCGCTGCTCCAGGACGCCTGCCGCAGCCCCACCCCCGGCACCTCGCTGACCAGGTCCGACGGGTCCACCAGATGGGCCAGGGCCTCGGCGGTGTCCTCGGTCACAGCGCCCTCGGCGCGGGTCCGCTCCGCCGCGGACAGCCCGGCGTCCCCGGCGATCCGCCGCAGCGCGGCCCCGGCGACCGCCGCGTCGTCCTCGACCTCCAGAACGACTTCGACACGAATCCGTACATACCGTGATGTCTCGTCAGTACTCATGCCCGGAGCGTACGGCCGGCGGCTCCCGTGACTTTCCCGTGACCCGCGCCTTTCACTAACATCGCCCCACACGGCCAATTCACCAGCGCCACAAGGGGATCGATATTCAGTGTCATCCGCTCGCCGTCCGTTGCTGACCGCCGCCGCCGCAGGCGGCCTGCTGTGCGCCCTGTGGTTCGTTCCGACCGCCAACGCGACCTCGCCGAGCACGGCCGGCAGCACCCCGTCGGACAGCCCGTCCGCCCAGGTCACCCAGCAGGCGCGGGCCGCCGCGACGACCCCGGAGGCCGCCGCCGACGGCACCCGGCTGGCCGACACCGGCAGCTTCGACAGCACTCCGTACGTCATCGGCGGCACCGCCTGCCTGGGCCTCGGCGCCGGGTTCGTGGTCTATTCGGCGCGCCGCGAACGCCTCGGTTTCTGACCGCCAGCGCTTTCGCCTGGGGCAGCGCTTACCGCAGTGGCCCAGTGACCGTCTCCGCCGCCGCGACCAGCCGTCCGGCCCGGACGAAGGCGTCCGCCGCGGCCAGGTCGGGCGCCAGGAACCGGTCCGGTCCCGGCCCCTGGGCCCCGGCCTCGCGGACGGCGTCGACGACGGCCCGCGAGGCCGGGGCGGGGGTGAGGCCCTCGCCCTCGCGCAGCTGGATCGCCCGGGTGGCGGCGTACAGCTCGACCGCGATCACCCGGCTGAGACTGTCCACGGCGGTGCGCAGCTTGCGCGCCGCCGACCAGCCCATCGACACATGGTCCTCCTGCATGGCGGAGGACGGGATGGAGTCCGCCGACGCCGGTACGGCGAGCCGCTTCAGCTCGCCGACCAGGGCGGCCTGCGTGTACTGGGCGATCATCAGCCCGGAGTCGACGCCCGGGTCGTCGGCGAGGAACGGCGGCAGCCCGTGACTGCGGTTCTTGTCCAGCAGCCGGTCGG
Source organism: Streptomyces sp. JW3 (assembly GCF_052216785.1). Lineage (NCBI taxonomy): Bacteria > Bacillati > Actinomycetota > Actinomycetes > Kitasatosporales > Streptomycetaceae > Streptomyces > Streptomyces sp. JW3. The sequence continues at coordinate 10,905 of NZ_JBQOUX010000067.1, forward strand.
TGCGCCGCTCGGCGATGGAGGCGAGGTCGGCGACGGCGATGGCGAGGAAGTCGAGGACGTAGCCGACCGGGGCGCCGTGGAAGTTGCCGTTCGACTCGACCCGCCCATCAGGCAGGACGACCGGGTTGTCGACGGCCGCCGCCAGCTCCCGCTCCGCGACCAGGCGGGCGTGCGCGAGGGTGTCGCGGCCGGCCCCGGCCACCTGCGGGGCGCAGCGCACCGAGTAGGCGTCCTGGACCCGGGGGGCGTCGTCCTGGTGGTGGCCGGTGAGCCCGGAGCCGGCCAGCACGGCGGCCATGTTGGCGGCGGCCGCGGCCTGCCCGGGGTGCGGGCGGATGGCGTGCAGCTCGGGGGCGAGCACCTTGTCGGTGCCGAGCAGGGCCTCCAGGGTGAGGGCGGCGGTGATGTCGGCCGACTTGTAGAGGGTGTCGAGGTCGGCGAGGGCCAGCACCAGCATGCCGAGCATGCCGTCGGTGCCGTTGAGCAGGGCCAGGCCCTCCTTCTCGCGCAGCTCGACCGGGGTGATGCCGTGTTCCGCGAGCAGCTCGGCGGCCGGTCGCACGGTCCCGTCCGGCCCCTCCGCGTCGCCCTCCCCCATCAGGGTCAGCGCGCAGTGCGACAGCGGGGCGAGGTCGCCGGAGCAGCCGAGCGAGCCGTACTCGTGCACGACCGGGGTGATCCCGGCGTTGAGCACGTCGGCCATGGTCCGCGCGACCTCGGGGCGGACGCCGGTGTGTCCCGAGCAGACGGTCTTCAGCCGCAGGAACATCAGCGCCCGCACCACCTCCCGCTCGACGCGCGGGCCCATCCCGGCGGCGTGCGAGCGGACGATGTTGCGCTGGAGCCGGGCCCGCAGTTCGGGGCTGATGTGCCGGGTCGCCAGGGCGCCGAAGCCGGTACTGACGCCGTAGACCGGGTCCGGCTTGGCGGCCAGCGCGGCCACGATCTCGCGGGCCGCGGCCAGCGCCGCCACCGCCTCGCCGGACAGCTCGACCCGGGCGCCGCCGCGCGCCACGGCGAGCACGTCGGACGCGGTGATCCCGGCGGTCCCCGCCACCACAGTGTGCATATCCATATTCAGGAGCGTACGCAGTGAATTCGACGGTGTCACCCGTGGGGGGCCGGTTCACCCCTTACATCGCGCGGGGTGCCCCGCCGGACCGGTAGCTTCTGTGCCGAACGCCCGTGACTGGAGGACCCGTTGAGCCCGTACCGGCCGTCGTCACCGCAGTGGCGCAAGCCGTCCCCGCTGGGGTTCGGCGTCGCGGTGGACTCGGTGAGCAACGTCGCCGCGCCGCTGCTCGCCGGTTTCGCCGTGGCCGCGATCGGGGTCGTCGCCGCGGACAGCGACAAGTTCCGCTGGCCCGGTCCGGTGCTGCTGTTCCTCACCCTGGCCGCGCTGCTGTTCGTCACCTGCGTGCAGTTCGGCTTCCACGCCCGCCGGCACCTCTACTCGTACGCCGACATCACCGCCTGGTGGACGGAGGAGGAGGTCAGGGACCGCCGCGACCTGCTGCGCGAGGAACAGCACCACGACTTCGAACTGTGGGACGGCTGGCGCCGCCGGACCTACGCGGCCTACACCGGCGGCATGATCATGCTGTGGGCGGGGGTGTCGCTGGTTCTGGTGCCACCCGCACCGGGTACCACCCTGGACACACCGTTCCGCTGGGCGGCGGCGGCCGTGGCGGCCTGCGCGGGTTTGGGCGAGGCGGTGTGGAGCACGTATCCGTGGATCACACGCCGGGTGCGGCGGCGCCGGCTGCTCAGGGGGAACGCATGACAGGTGGGGGAAACGTATGACAGGTGACGGACCGCGGGACCGCGGCGACGGGTACGGCCCCGGCTCTGGAGCGGTGCCGGCCCGGCCCGCCCCGGCGGCGGCCTCCTGCCCGGGCTGCCACCACAGACACGCCCACGCGACGGGCTGCGAGCTGGCCGCGCTCACCGTGGCGGACGCCGCCGCACTCGGTCACGACGCGGCGCTCGCCCTGCTCCACGACAACACCTTCGGCGCCCCGCCGCCCCCGGCGCCAGCCTGCCCCGCCTGCCACCACACCCACGCCCACCAGCCCGGCTGCCCCCTCACCCCGCTCCCGGTGACCGACGCCGCCGCCCTCGGCTACGAGGCGGCACTCGCGCGGGTGCGGGCGCAGGGCGGCGGTCTGCCCCAGCCGGGGGGACCGCCGCCGCCGGCCGCAACCTGCCCCGGCTGCCACCACCAGTACCGGCACCAGCGGGGCTGCGCCCTGGAACCGCTGCCGGTGGAGCAGGCCGCGCTGCTCGGGTACGACGCCGCGCTCAACCGGGCGCACGCGCTGCGCGCGCCCCCGGCCACCGCCCCGCCGCCACCGGCGGACACCTGTCCCGCCTGCCATCACACCCGCCGGCACCGGCCGGGCTGCGAGCTGGCCGCGCTCCCCGTCGCGGAAGCCTCCGTCCTCGGTCACCGGGCCGCCCTCGACCTCCTGCGGGTACGCGCCGCGTCCGGCCCACCGGACCCACCGGGCCCATCGGACCCGCCGGACCCGCCGGCCCCCGGCTTCTTCCGCCGCTTGCTGCTGCGCGGGCGCCGCCGCTAAGGCGCGTGCCGTCCCCGGAACCGGCGCCGTTCCCCGTCGCCGCGTTCCCCCGACGGCTGGTCGGCGAGGCGGACGACCGGGTCGTCGGGGCCCTCGCGGCCGGCGACGACCGGGTGGCCGGCCCGGTCCGCCTTGGCGCGGTACTGCGCGGCGTCCGCGAGCCGGAAGAGCCGGCGGGCGGAGCGCACCGGGCCGATCGGGTCGCCGGTGGAGGCCACCCCGCAGGCCACCCCGTCGCCCAGCTCCAGCACGGCGGCCCGGCGGCACAGTTCCTCCGCCGCCCCGACCACCGCGTCGGCGGGCGGCCCGACCGCGAGCAGGCAGAACTCGTCCCCGCCGAGCCGCGCCGCCAGCGCCCCCGGCAGCATCGCGCCGCACAGCGACAGCACCGAGCCGAACCGTTCCAGCAGCCGGTCGCCGACCTCGTGCCCGTGGGTGTCGTTGACCCGCTTGAGCCCGTTGAGGTCGCAGACCACCAGGCTGACGGTCACGCCGTCCCGGCGATGGCGTTCCACCGCCTCGTCCAGATGGGCGTCGACCGCGCGGCGGTTGGCCAGCCCGGTCAGCGCGTCGGTGTACGCCAGCCGCCGCACCTCCTCAAGACGCTCGGTCTGCGCGATCCCGGCGGCGACGACGGACGCCAGCACGGTGGCGAAGTCGGCGTCGGCCCGGCCGAAGACCGGCTCCCCCACCGGCCGGGCCACGTACAGCTCGCCCCACGCCCGCCCGTGCAGCACGATCGGGGCGACCACGCAGCAGCCGCGCCCCCGGCGGCGCAGCGCGGCGACGCGCTGATGGACGTAGCCCGCCCGGCCCGCCGCCGGGCCCTCGGCGGTCTCCACCCAGGCGTCCGGCTCGCCCCCGCCGGCCCACCGCTCGTGCAGGAACTCGGTGATCTCCGCGAACTGGTGCACCGGGTAGGACTCGTCCGCCGGGAACTCCTCCTCGCCCGCGGCCCGCGCGCCCACGTTCACCAGCACCCGCAGCCGGCCCAGCTCGCGTTCCCACACCGACAGGGCGGCGAAGCTGCCGCCCAGCGCCCGGCAGCCGCCGACCGCCGCCGCCCGCCACGCCTCCCGGGGGCCGTGCGCGGCGGCCATCCCCTGCGCCAGCGCGACGACGGCCGCGAGGCGTCTGTCCTCACCCATTTCATCAGGTTAGGTACATACCGGGCAGGCCGCCGCTGGAGATCAAGTGCCGGTGACTACTCCCCGGGCCACTGCGGCTGCCGCTTCTCGTTGAACGCCGCCACGCCCTCCGCCCGGTCCCCGGAGAACGCCACCGTGCGCCACGCCGCGTCCTCGATCTCCAGCCCGGACCGCAGGTCCAGCCCCTGCCCGAGCCGCAGCGCCCGCTTGGCGGCGCGCAGGCCGACCGGCGAATGGGCCGCGATCCGCGCCGCCAGCGCCAGCGCCTCGTCCCGGTCCTGCCCCGCGTCCACCAACTGGTCGACCAGGCCCAGCTCACGCGCCTCGGCCGCCGCCACCCGGCGGGCGCTGAAGATCAGCTCGGCGGCGCGCGCCGCCCCCACCCGGCGCGGCAGCAGCTGCGTACCGCCGCCGCCGGGAATCACCCCGACCGACACCTCGGGCAGCCCCACCACCGCCGTAGGGTCGGCGACGATCACGTCGCAGGACAGCGCCAGCTCGAAGCCGCCGCCCAGCGCGAAGCCGTGCACGGCCGCCACGGTGGGCACCGGCAGCTCCAGTACGCCGGTGTACGCGCCCCGGCTGACCGGCCGCTGGCGCAGCATGTCGGCGTCGGTGAAGGAGTTGCGCTCCTTCAGGTCGGCGCCGACGCAGAACGCCCGCTCATGGGTCGAGGTCAGCACCACCGCCCGGACCGCCTGATCGGCGCCCAGCGCCGCGCAGGCCGCGCCGATCGCCCGGGCCATGCCGGACGACACCGCGTTCATGGCCTTCGGCCGGTCCAGCGCGAGTTCCGCGACATGACCGTCCGCGTGCCGCCGTACCAGCACGAACTCCCCGTACCGCTCCTCGCTCATGACACCCCTCCACAGAGACAGCCAGCACTTACGACGACGGCTCGCCCCGCCGGGTCAGCAGCCACGGCTCGACGACGCCGAGGCCGCGCACCGGACGCTGCCACATCGGCTGGAGCCCGAAGCGGTACACCGGCGGGTCCTCGCCCGCCTTCTCCGCCGCCGCGGCCTCCTCGGCCGCCTCCGCCTCGGAGGACGGCGCGTCCCGGGTGCGGATCAGCTCCTCGGCGAAGGCGGTGTCGACGAGGACGGCGTCGCGGGGCGCTATCGAGGTGAGCCGGGAGGCCAGGTTGACGGTCGTGCCGAAGACATCGCCCATCCGGGTGGTGACCGTGCCGAAGGCCATGCCGACCCGCAGTTCCGGCATCGTCTCGTCGCCGGACATGGTCTCGATCAGCCGCAGCGCGATCTCGGCGGCGGTGCCCGCGTCGTCGGCGGCGTACAGCACCTCGTCGCCGAGAGTCTTCACCAGCCGGCCGCCGCGCGCGGCGATCAGGTCGGCGGCGGTGGTCTCGAAGGCCTCGACCAGCTCGCCGAGTTCCTCCTCCTCCATCCGGCGGGTCAGCCGGGTGAAGCCGACCAGGTCGGCGAAGCCGACCGCGAGGCGCCGGTCGACCATCTCCTCGTCGTCGGTGACCTGCACGACCCGCCCGGCGGACGCGGCCAGCTGCCGCCGCCAGACGTAGACCAGGAACTCCTCCAGCTCGGGCAGCAGCAGCTCGACGATCGGATAGGTGACCTCGGTGCGGGTCATGCCGGGCTCCGGCGGCTCGGTCAGGCCCTCCAGGAAGGAGTCCATCTGCCATTCGGCCAACCGAGCGGTGGTCTGCCCGGTGGACCGGGCCACCTGCACCGCCATCGCCTCGCTGAGCAGCCCGGCCTCCACCAGACCGGCCAGCCGCCGCAGCGCCAGTACGTCGGCCTCGGTGAGCGCCTTGGCCTGCCCGATGTCGGCGAAGCCCATGGCCCGCCAGAACCGGGAGGCCAGTTCCATGGAGACACCGGCGCTGCGGGCGGCCTGGAAGGGGGTGTAGCGGCGCCCGGCGCCCAGGATGAGCTGTTCCAGACGGAGCGCGAGCGGGTCGTCGCCGGATTCGGCGGGGTCCACCTCGCCGTCCCCGTCCGTGCCCGAGCCCGTGTCGTCGACGGTCACGCCTGCTGCCTTCCGATCTGCCACGGTCAGATAGCGACCGGGCCCAACTTTACGACAGCTGTGGGCCAGCTCACTCCCGCAAGCCGCCGGCTCACAGGCCGCTCATACTCAGGCCGGCCGCAGGTGGACGATGTCCCCCGCACCCACCGGCTCCCGGACACCGTCCTCGGTGGCGAGCACCAGCCGCCCGTCGCCGTCCACCGCGACCGCCTCCCCGGTCAGCGCCCGGTCGCCCGGCAGCTGGGCCCGAACGGTGCGGCCGAGCGTCGCGCACCCGGCGGCGTACGCCTCCTGGAGCCGCGACGGCCCCGGGTCGCCGCCGGCCGCCCGCCAGCGCCCGTACCACTCCTCCAGCGACCGCAGTACGGCGCGCAGCAGGGTGTCGCGGTCGGTGCTGATCGCGTCGGCCAGCAGCAGTGAGCCGGCCCCCGGGACCGGCAGCTCGGCGGCGCGCAGGGTGACGTTGATGCCGACGCCGATGACGACGCCGTGCGGGCCGGCCCGTTCCGCGAGGATGCCGCCGGCCTTGCGTTCCGCGCCGCCGACGGTGACGAGGAGGTCGTTGGGCCACTTCAGGGCGGTGTCCACGCCGGCCGCCCGGGACAGTCCGGTGGCCACCGCGACCCCGGTGAGCAGCGGCAGCCAGCCCCAGCGGGCCACCGGCACCTCGGCCGGGGTGAGCAGCACGGAGAAGAACAGACCGGAGCGGGCCGGCGCGGTCCACCGTCGGTCGAGCCGCCCGCGCGCCGCGCTCTGCTCCTCCGCGATCAGGACCGCCCCCTCCGCCGCCCGGCCGTCGGCGGCCCGCGCCACCAGGTCGGAGTTGGTGGACCCGGTGCGCTGCACCACCTCCACCTCGCGCCACAGCCCGCCCGCGCGGACCAGTCCGCGCCGCAGGGCGGTGGCGTTCAGGGGCGGCCGGTCCAGGTCGGACCAGCGGCTGCCGTTGCGGTCTGCGTCATCTCGCGGAGTCATGCAAGCCACCCTAGGTGTGGGAAACGCCGCACTGCCGATCGGTAGGCACCCCACTACGCTGCGGTAGAACAACCGTCCCCACCGTTTGAGCAGGCAGGGAGCCGCATCCCGATGTCCGAGCCGGAAGAGCAGCAGCCCGATGTCCACACCACCGCGGGCAAGCTCGCGGACCTGCGCCGCCGTATCGACGAGGCCACGCACGCCGGTTCGGCCCGCGCCGTCGAGAAACAGCACGCCAAGGGCAAACTGACGGCCCGTGAGCGGATCGGCCTGCTGCTCGACGAGGGCTCCTTCGTCGAGCTGGACGAGTTCGCCCGGCACCGCTCCAGCAACTTCGGCCTCGCCGACAACCGCCCCTACGGCGACGGCGTGGTCACCGGCTACGGCACGGTCGACGGCCGTCCGGTCGCCGTCTTCTCCCAGGACTTCACCGTGTTCGGCGGCGCGCTGGGGGAGACGTACGGGCAGAAGATCTGCAAGGTGATGGACTTCGCGCTGAAGACCGGCTGCCCGGTCATCGGCATCAACGACTCGGGCGGCGCCCGCATCCAGGAGGGGGTCGCCTCGCTCGGCGCGTACGGCGAGATCTTCCGCCGCAACACCCACGCCAGCGGTGTCGTTCCGCAGATCTCGCTGGTCGTCGGCCCGTGCGCGGGCGGCGCGGTCTACTCCCCCGCGATCACCGACTTCACCGTCATGGTCGACCAGACGTCCCACATGTTCATCACCGGCCCGGACGTCATCAAGACGGTCACCGGCGAGGACGTCGGCATGGAGGAACTGGGCGGCGCCCGCACCCACAACACCGCCTCCGGCGTGGCGCATCACATGGCCGGCGACGAGAAGGACGCCATCGAGTACGTCAAGCAACTGCTGTCGTACCTGCCGTCCAACAACCTCTCCGAGCCGCCCGCCTTCCCCGAGGAGGCCGACTGCGAGGTCACCGACGAGGACCGCGAGCTGGACACCCTGGTCCCGGACTCGGCCAACCAGCCGTACGACATGCACACGGTGATCGAACACGTCCTGGACGACGCCGAGTTCTTCGAGACCCAGGCGCTGTTCGCACCGAACATCCTCACCGGCTTCGGCCGCGTCGAGGGCCGCCCGGTCGGCGTGGTCGCCAACCAGCCGATGCAGTTCGCCGGCTGCCTGGACATCACCGCCTCCGAGAAGGCGGCCCGCTTCGTGCGCACCTGCGACGCCTTCAACCTCCCCGTCCTCACCTTCGTGGACGTCCCCGGCTTCCTGCCGGGCGTCGGCCAGGAGCACGACGGCATCATCCGGCGCGGCGCCAAGCTGATCTACGCCTACGCCGAGGCGACCGTCCCCCTGATCACGGTCATCACCCGCAAGGCCTTCGGCGGCGCCTACGACGTGATGGGCTCCAAGCACCTGGGCGCCGACCTGAACCTGGCCTGGCCGACCGCCCAGATCGCCGTGATGGGCGCGCAGGGCGCGGTCAACATCCTGCACCGCCGCACCATCGCCGACGCCGCCGATCCCGAGGCGACCCGGGCCCGCCTGATCCAGGAGTACGAGGACACCCTCCTCAACCCCTACACGGCCGCCGAGCGCGGTTACGTCGACGCGGTGATCCTCCCGTCCGACACCCGCGCCCACCTCGTCCGCGGCCTGCGCCAGCTCCGCACCAAGCGCGCGTCCCTCCCCCCGAAGAAGCACGGCAACATCCCGCTGTAAGGAGCCGCTGTGACCATCAAGGTCGTACGGGGCAACCCGTCCCCGGAGGAACTGGCCGCCGCCCTCGCGGTGGTCAAGGCCCGCGCCGCGACCCCGGCCCCCGAACCGCCCCCGGAGCCGGCGCGGGACGCCTGGTCCGACCCGGCGCGGATCGCACGGACCCGTTTGCCGCAGCCGGGCCCGACCGCATGGACCCGCACGTACTGGCCGGGGTGACTTTCAGGGGCGCGGGGCTGTATCAATATGCGGCTCCGCCGCGTGGGCGCACAGCAGGACAGCACAGGGCGCCAATTTGAGTACCCCTACTCAGGCGCCCTCCCCCGCCAAGCCCCACGCTGGTGGCATGCTCTGGTCCGACCCCGAAGACAAACCCCCCGAGGAACTGCGCGACGCGCAGGCCATGCTCCGGCGGCTCGGCCTGCTGATGGCCCTGGCCATGATCGTGGCGATGATCGTGATCTACACGAGGTGAGCCGATCCACCGGGTGAGCCGAAGCCCCCGCCGTGGATAACCTGACCGCATGACTGATCAGCGCCGCCGACTCGTCCTGGCCTCCCAGTCCCCCGCCCGGCTGGGCCTGCTCCGGCAGGCCGGACTCACCCCCGAGGTGATCGTCAGCGGCGTCGACGAGGACGCCGTCACCGCCCCCACCCCGGCCGAGCTGGCCCTCGCCCTCGCCGAGGCGAAGGCGTCCGTCGTGGCCGCCCGCCCGGAGGTGCACGGCGCGCTGGTGATCGGCTGCGACTCGGTCCTCGACCTGGACGGCCAGGCCCTCGGCAAGCCCGCCGACGCCGAGGAGGCCACCGCCCGCTGGAAGGCGATGCGCGGCCGGGCCGGCACCCTCCAGACCGGGCACTGCGTGTGGGACACCGCGACCGGCCGGCACACCGCGGCCACCGCCTCCACCGTGGTCCGCTTCGGCGAGCCGAGCGACGCGGAGATCGCCGCCTACGTCGCCTCGGGCGAGCCGCTGGGCGTCGCCGGGGCGTTCACCCTGGACGGCCGCTCGGCCCCGTTCATCGACGGCATCGAGGGCGACCACGGCAACGTGATCGGCCTCAGCCTGCCGCTGCTGCGCCGGCTGCTCGCCGAACTGGGCGTCGGGATCACGGAGTTGTGGGCGCCGTCGGCGGCGCGGGGCTGACCCGGTCCCGGGGCTCAAGGGGTTCCTCGGGCGCGTCGTAGGTCATCAGCAGCAGCACGATGAGCCCGAGGACCAGGACCATGAAGACGAACGCCGCCGGCCCCACCAGCCCCCAACAGAGCGCGCCGAGCAGCCCGTGCACCACCGCCGCGCTGATCAGCAGCACCCGGCCGAGCCCGGCCGGCGGCCGGTCGCGCACCGCCACCAGCAGCGCGACCAGGCCGCACAGGGCGAAGTAGAGCCCGAAGACCAGGCCGCCGATCTTCGCGGACACCGACATCGCGCCCGCGTCCAGCCCGGCCAGGGACATCTCCTGGCGGTCGACGACGACGCCCAGGAACCAGTTGAGCGCCGCGACGCCGAGCGCCTCGGCGAAAAGCAAGACCGCCACCACCCATGCCACCGGCCTGCGCACGCTGATCCCCACCTCGTTACCCCGGGTACGTTCGATACTCCGCGGACGCTACTAGCGGGTAAAGGCAGGGACAAGAGTCGCGCCGGTGGCAAAGAATCATTGGTCCATTCGTAGGGACTCCACAAAGAAACGGAGTGGCGCGCAGCACGCTCTCACAGAGACCTTGACCACACCGGGCGGCTAGGGTTTGTCGGAGGAGTCCGCCGCACCCTGATGCCACAAGGGCTTTCGCGGGTCGAGCGAGCCTCGAATCACACTCCGTGTGGGCAAGCTCACCATTGGGGACGGGTCGAAGGCCCGTGTCGGCAGTCCCTAAACTCGGCTTGTTTCAAGGAGGGAGCCTCAATCGTGCGCAAGGTGCTCATCGCCAACCGTGGCGAAATCGCTGTCCGCGTGGCCCGGGCGTGCCGGGACGCCGGGATCGCGAGCGTGGCCGTCTACGCCGACCCGGACCGGGACGCTCTGCATGTCCGCGCCGCGGATGAGGCGTTCGCCCTGGGCGGTGACACCCCGGCGAGCAGTTACCTGGACATCGAGAAGGTACTGAAGGCGGCGCGCGAGTCGGGCGCGGACGCGGTCCACCCCGGCTACGGGTTCCTGTCGGAGAACGCCGAGTTCGCCCAGGCCGTCCTGGACGCGGACCTGATCTGGATCGGCCCGCCGCCGCACGCCATCCGCGACCTCGGCGACAAGGTCGCCGCCCGGCACATCGCCCAGCGGGCCGGCGCCCCGCTGGTGGCGGGCACCCCGGACCCGGTGTCGGGGGCCGACGAGGTGGTGGCGTTCGCCGAGGAGCACGGCCTGCCGATCGCCATCAAGGCGGCGTTCGGCGGCGGCGGACGCGGTCTGAAGGTGGCCCGGACGCTGGAGGAAGTGCCCGAGCTGTACGACTCCGCGGTGCGGGAGGCGGTGGCGGCCTTCGGGCGTGGGGAGTGCTTCGTGGAGCGCTACCTGGACAAGCCCCGGCACGTGGAGACCCAGTGCCTGGCCGACACCCACGGCAACGTGGTGGTCGTCTCCACCCGGGACTGCTCGCTCCAGCGCCGCCACCAGAAGCTGGTCGAGGAGGCCCCGGCGCCGTTCCTGTCCCAGGCCCAGCTCGACGAGCTGTACGCGTCCTCGAAGGCGATCCTGAAGGAGGCCGGCTACGTCGGCGCCGGCACGGTCGAGTTCCTGGTCGGCATGGACGGCACGATCTCCTTCCTGGAGGTCAACACCCGCCTCCAGGTGGAGCACCCGGTGACCGAGGAGGTGGCCGGTATCGACCTGGTGCGCGAGATGTTCCGGATCGCCGACGGCGAGGAGCTGGGCTACGGCGACCCGGTGCTGCGGGGTCACTCGTTCGAGTTCCGGATCAACGGTGAGGACCCGGGCCGCGGCTTCCTGCCGGCGCCCGGCACGGTCACCACGTTCGCCCCGCCGGCCGGCCCCGGTGTCCGGCTGGACGCGGGCGTGGAGTCCGGCTCGGTCATCGGCCCGGCGTGGGACTCGCTGCTGGCCAAGCTGATCGTGACCGGCCGTACCCGCAAGGAGGCCCTTCAGCGGGCCGCCCGCGCGCTGGACGAGTTCACGGTCGAGGGCATGGCCACCGCCATCCCGTTCCACCGCGCGGTGGTCCGGGACCCGGCGTTCGGCCCCGAACTGACCGGCTCCGCCGATCCGTTCACGGTCCACACCCGCTGGATCGAGACGGAGTTCGTCAACGAGATCAAGCCGTTCACGGCCACCGCCGACGCGGACACCGACGAGGAGACCGGCCGCGAGACGGTCGTCGTGGAGGTCGGCGGCAAGCGCCTGGAGGTCTCCCTGCCGACCTCGCTGGGCATGTCGCTGGCCCGTACGGGGCTCGCGGCGGGCGCCAAGCCCAAGCGCCGGGCGGCGAAGAAGTCCGGTCCGGCCGCCTCCGGCGACACCCTCGCCTCCCCGATGCAGGGCACCATCGTCAAGATCGCGGTGGAGGAGGGCCAGGAGGTCAAGGAGGGCGATCTGATCGTCGTCCTCGAAGCGATGAAGATGGAACAGCCGCTGAACGCCCACAAGTCCGGCACCATCAAGGGCCTGGGCGCCGAGGTCGGCGCGTCGGTCACGTCCGGCGCGGCGATCTGCGAGATCAAGGACTGACCCCGCGGCGCAGCCGCGCACGGGCGCCCGGTGGACCGCAGTGGTCGGTCCGCCGGGCGCCTTGCTTGTGCGACGCGACGGACTTCAGCGGACCGCACCGCAGTACGAGCGGCCGGTGCGGCACGCCACCGCAGTACGCGCCACCGCAGTACGAGCGGCCGGTGCGGCACGTACCGCAGTACGGCCAGTACGCCACGCCCCCGCGCGGCAAGCGCCTCAGCGCCGCCGCAGATCCGCGACCCGGGTCCGGGCCTGCTGTTCCGCGCCGGGGCCGCCCGGACCGCCCGGACCGCCCTGTTCACCGAGGGCCGCGGCCGAACGCAGCCCGGGGCCCGCTCCGGGGACCTGGCGGCGCGGGCCGGGCAGTGGCACGTCCCGGCGCTGCTGGCGCCCCGGGCCGGCCTCATCCCCCGGGCCTGGCCGGCCCGTCGCTCCCCCCGAGGCACCGGCCACGGCGATCTGTACGCCCTGGTCGGCGAGGGCCTGGAGTTCGGTGCCGGCGCGGTCGTCGTGACCCGGCGGCTCGTCCGTCACCAGCCGGGTGATCACTTCCGTGGGCACGGTCTGGAACATGGTGTCGGTGCCGAGCTTGGTGTGGTCGGCCAGGACCACCACCTCGGCGGCGGCCTGCACCAGCGCGCGGTCGACGGACGCCGAGAGCATGTTGGAGGTGGACAGCCCCCGCTCGGCGGTCAGCCCGCTCCCGGAGAGGAACGCCTTCGACACTCTGAGCCCCTGGAGGGACTGCTCGGCCCCGCTGCCGACGAGGGCGTAGTTGGTCCCTCTCAGCGTGCCGCCGGTCATCACGACCTCCACCCGGTTGGCGTGCGCGAGCGCCTGGGCCACCAGCAGGGAGTTGGTGACGACGGTCAGGCCGGGCACCCGGGCGAGCCGGCGGGCCAGCTCCTGGGTGGTGGTTCCCGCCCCCACCACGATGGCCTCGCCCTCCGCCACGAGGCTCGCGGCGAGATCGGCGATGGCCGTTTTCTCGGCGGTCGCGAGATGGGACTTCTGCGGAAAGCCGGACTCCCGCGTGAACCCGCCCGGCAGTACCGCACCGCCGTGCCGGCGGTCGAGGAGTCCTTCTGCCTCCAGTGCGCGCACGTCCCGCCGTACGGTCACTTCGGAGGTCTGGACGACGCGGGCGAGTTCACGGAGCGACACGGCCCCGTTCGCTCGCACCATTTCGAGGATCAATTGGCGACGTTCTGCAGCGAACACGAAACTGACAGTAACCCCAGCGACCGTCTGCTTTCAGCAGTTTGCGCCGAATAACAGAAGTTGTTCGCACTGCGCCACGGGGAGTGGTATAAGCCGCCCCGCTACGGGCTGTCACCCCGCCGGTCAGCCCTCCGGTCAGCCCTCCGCGCCGGACTTCCGGGTGTGCAACTGCCGTGCCACCTCGGCGATCGAGCCCGAGAGCGACGGGTACACGGTGAACGCGTTCGCGATCTGCTCGACCGTCAGGTTGTTGTCGACGGCGATCGAGATGGGGTGGATGAGTTCCGAGGCGCGCGGCGCGACCACCACGCCGCCGACCACGATCCCGGTCCCCGGCCGGGAGAAGATCTTGACGAAGCCGTCCCGGATGCCCTGCATCTTGGCGCGCGGGTTGCGCAGCAGCGGCAGCTTGACCACCCGGGCGTCGATCTTGCCGGCGTCCACGTCGGCCTGCGAGTAGCCGACCGTGGCGATCTCGGGGTCGGTGAAGACGTTGGAGGAGACGGTCTTCAGGTTCAGCGGGGTGACCGCGTCGCCCAGGAAGTGGTACATGGCGATCCGGCCCTGCATGGCGGCGACCGACGCGAGCGCGAAGATGCCGGTCACGTCACCGGCGGCGTAGACGCCCGGCGCGGAGGTCCGGGACACCTTGTCGGTCTTGACGTGCCCGGACTCCTTGAGCGTGACCCCGGCCTCCTCCAGACCCATGCCCTCGGTGTTGGGGATGGCGCCGACCGCCATCAGGCAGTGCGACCCGGTGATGACGCGTCCGTCGGCGAGGGTGACCTCCACCCGGTCCCCGACCCGCTTCGCGGACTGCGCCCGCGAACGCGCCATGACGTTCATCCCGCGCCGCCGGAAGACGTCCTCGAGGACGGCGGCGGCGTCCGGGTCCTCACCCGGCAGCACCCGGTCCCGGGAGGAGACGAGCGTGACCCGCGACCCGAGCGCCTGGTAGGCCCCGGCGAACTCGGCACCGGTGACACCGGACCCGACCACGATCAGCTCCTCGGGCAGCTCGTCGAGGTCGTACACCTGCGTCCAGTTGAGGATGCGCTCGCCGTCGGGGCGGGCGTCGGGCAGCTCGCGCGGGTGCCCGCCGGTGGCGATCAGCACGGCGTCCGCGGTGAGCGTCTCCTCGCTGCCGTCGGCGGCGCGCACCACGACCTTGCGCGACCCGTCGAGCGCCTGCATCCCCTCCAGGCGCCCGCGCCCGCGCATCACACGCGCGCCGGCGCGGGTCACGGAGGCGGTGATGTCGTGCGACTGCGCGAGGGCGAGCCGCTTCACGCGCCGGTTGACCTTGCCGAGGTCGACGCCCACCACCCGGGCGGTCTGCTCCAGCGGCGGGGTGTCGTCGGCGACGATGATGCCCAGCTCCTCGTAGGAGGAGTCGAAGGTGGTCATCACCTCGGCCGTGGCGATCAGGGTCTTGGACGGCACGCAGTCGGTCAGCACCGACGCCCCGCCCAGTCCGTCGCAGTCGACGACGGTCACCTCCGCGCCGAGCTGTGCGGCGACCAGCGCCGCTTCGTATCCGCCGGGTCCGCCACCGATGATCACGATCCGAGTCACGTACTCCATTGTCCCGCACGCTTCAACGGCGCACCGCCCGGGGCCCCCGCCCGATGCGCCCCCGTTATCCGGAACACCCCGTACCCTCTCCCCATGTCGCTCTACGCCGCGTACGCCGGCAACCTCGACGCGCGGCTGATGTCCCGCCGCGCCCCGCACTCGCCGCTGCGCGCCACCGGCTGGCTGAACGGGTGGCGGCTGACCTTCGGGGGCGAGCGGCTGGGCTGGGAGGGCGCGCTGGCCACCCTCGTGGAGGACCCGCTGTGCCAGGTCTTCGTCGCCCTCTACGACATCGCCCCGATGGACGAGGACTCGCTGGACCGCTGGGAGGGCGCGGGCCTGGACATCTACCGGCGCACCCGGGTCCGGGCGCACACCCTGGACGGCGAGGAGCAGGCCTGGACGTACGTCCTGAACGCCTACGAGGGCGGCCTGCCCTCGGCCCGTTACCTCGGCGAACTGGCCGACGCGGCGGAATCGGCGGGCGCGCCCCACGACTACGTCATGGAACTGCGCAAACGGCCCTGCTGAGGCCGGGCCGGAACCTAGACTCGGGGAACAGACGCACCACCGGGAGATCGCATGCCCCCCACCACGTATGACGTGTATTTCACCGTGCAGGCCGCCGAAGCCCGCGACCGGCTCGACGACCGGCAGCGCGGCGCCTTCGACAAGGGCATCTCGTTGCTGGCCCGCGATCCCTTCCTCTCCGTGTCGCGGCCCCTAAGCTCCACCGGTGACGACCGCACGATCCGGCTCACCCAGAACGTCCTGGTGGAGTACACGGTGAGCCGTGGCCGCCTGCTGATTTTCATCGTCGAGGTATTCAACGACAAGGACGTCCTGATCACGGACGAGTGAGCCTTTCGAGGCGGCCGACCGAAACAACGAAACAACAATCGCAGGACCGTCACCTCCCCCATCTACGCGCGTAGGCCCAAACCGGCTACTCTCATCCGCGTGAACGCATCTCTTCTTCCGGACGACATCCAGGGCGCCACCCCGAAGGATCCACGGGTCGCCGCCGACGCCGCCGCGGCCCGCCTGCGCGAGCTCACCGGCGCCGAGACCCACGACGTCGCCCTCGTGATGGGCTCCGGCTGGGCCCCGGCGGCGGACGCCCTGGGCGTCCCCGACGCCGAGCTCCAGGTCACCGAGCTGCCCGGCTTCCCGCCGCCGGCCGCCGAGGGCCACGGCGGCAAGATCCGCTCGTACCGCATCGGCAACCGCCGCGCCCTGGTCTTCCTCGGCCGCACCCATTACTACGAGGGACACGGCGTCGCCTCCGTGGCGCACGGGGTGCGGACCGCCGTGTCGGCCGGCGCCAAGACGGTCGTCCTGACCAACGGCTGCGGCGGTCTGCGCGAGGGCATGCGTCCCGGCCAGCCGGTCCTGATCAGCGACCACATCAACCTGACGGCGACGTCGCCCATCGTGGGCGCGAACTTCGTGGACCTGACCGACCTGTACTCGCCGCGGCTGCGGGCCCTGTGCAAGGAGGTCGACGGGACGCTGGAGGAGGGCGTGTACGCCCAGTTCCCCGGCCCGCACTACGAGACGCCGGCGGAGATCCGGATGGCCCGGGTGATCGGCGCGGACCTGGTGGGGATGTCCACGGTGCTGGAGGCGATCGCGGCACGGGAGGCGGGCGCGGAGGTGCTGGGCATCTCCCTGGTCACGAACCTCGCCGCGGGCATGACGGGCGAGCCCCTCAACCACGAGGAAGTACTCCAGGCCGGTCGGGACTCGGCGGCCCGGATGGGGTCGCTGCTGACGCAGGTGCTGGGTCGGCTGTAGGTGCCGTCAGCGACGGGTACGTCGCGATCCTGCGGGACACTGGCCCGACCGGGCCTTGCCCAGTCGCGTCACTGCGGCCGGGATCAGCTGGCCGAGTCCTGGTCCGGGAATGTGACGACAGTGGCCACCGCGCGACCCAGATGTTCGTGGGGGGCACATCGTGGCCGCCAGCCCGGCGGTCACGTCCACGTGAGGCGTTGCCCGTCTGGGCCGACACTCAGCCGCATCCGGTCGGCGGACGGGCTCCCGTCCGCCTGCCACCGTGCGACCCGCTCGGTGATCTGGTCCCACAGCCGCGCCGTGCCGCCCTGCCGGACCATCCACCGGCCGCCATTCTGGAAGACGGCCGCCCCGCCTCGGCCGCCACGTCGATGACGACGTGTTCCGTCCGGCCGTCGCGTTCCAGCGTGAGCCGCTGGGCACGCGGCGCGGCGAACTGCGCGACGAACCGGGCGGTCCAGTCGTCGAGCACATCCGCGCCCAGCTCCGCGGGTGCCGCGTCGCCCTCTCTGACGTTCGGCAGAAGGCCCAGCGGGGGCGGCAGGTGCGGGCGGGCCGGCATGAACGAGACCTGTCCGCCGAGAACCGGGCCTTTGGCCGTGCCGTCGTCGGCAACCGTGAGCCGTATGAGTTCGGAGGCGTGCATCCATCCGCCGACCGTGACCAGGACCTCACCGCCGGGCCGAGTCTGCGCGAGCCAGTCGGCCGGCACGGTGTGCACGCCGCAGGTGGCGATCACGCGGTCGTACAGGTCGCCCGCCGGGTAGCCCGCCAGTCCGTCACCGACCACCCGGGCAGGCCAGTACCCGGCGCCCGCGAGCGCGATCCCGGCACGGGCGGACACCTCGGCGTCGACCTCGACCGTGGTCACGTTGTCCTCGCCGACGACATGGCACAGCAGCGCCGTGGAGAAGCCCGTGCCCGTGCCGATCTCCAGCATGCGTGTCCCGTCGGTCGCCCGCAGGTCTTCGAGCATCCGCACGACCAGGCTCGGCAGGGTGGACGACGACGTGGGGGCCGCGGCGATGCGGCCCTCGACCTGGTCGGGGAAGACGCCCCCGGCCACCTGCGTCACGAGGGTGTCGTCCTCGTAGATCCGCGTGAGTCCGTCCGCGGAGTCTCCGGTCGCGGGCCGGTACCAGCCGCCGTCCTCGTACTCGAACCAGCCGCGCGCCAAGAACGCCTCGCGGGGCACGCACAGCACGGCCGCCTCCCCTTGCGGGCTGCGCAGAGCACCGGTCTTGGACAGGCGCCGCGCGAGGTCGGCCCGTAGGTGTTCGGACGGCAGGGGCTCACTCATGCTGACTCGCTCCGTTCTCCAACAGGTCTGCGATTGCGGTGGTGATCGGCAGTCCGGCCACGTCTTCGAGCCACGCCCATTGGCCGTTGGGGTTGCACTCCAGGAACCACCATGCGCCGTCCGCGGGCACGGCGAAGTCGAAGGCGCCGAAGTGCAGCCCGAAGGCGGCGAGGAACCGCACCAGCGCCTCGCGCATTCCGTCCGGACAGGCGACCGGTTCATAAGTGAGGTTCTGGTATTCGGCTCTCCAGTCCACGACCCCGGGCATTTCCTCCTTGGTCGCTTCCTACGGTGATGTCGTGCGGGATCCGCCCGCGGGCAGAGCACGCGACGGGGGGGGGTGCGCGCTGGCACGGTGAGCGCGGCGGACTGTACGGCGCGGTCGGCGATTCGGTCCCGGGCGTGCGACTGAACGCGCACCATGTGGTCAAGTTCCGCGATGCACAGACCGCACCCGTACACGTCACCCGTTGCGCCGGGCGTGATAACGGAGCCGACCCACAGCACGCGCACGCCCTCTCGTCGGCAGTACAGCCAACGGATACCGGTCACCCACTGGTTCCCGTCGTCCGTCTGCGCGATGAGGGGCCATACGTCGCGCCACGGGCGGATGATGGCCGGGGCGAACGTCACGCCGTGCCCCCGGTTACCCGCGCGAGTGCGGCAAGTTCCGCCGGAAGCTGCATCACCGGCCGAGTCACCGCGCCGCCCCCCGCTCGTTGCGCGCAGAGTTCCTGACGTGCAGGAACCCCCCCCGCCTTCTCGATCTCCCGCGCCACTTTGTCGTACTCCTGCGGAACGGACGAGATCATCGAGCGGCACGCCGTGAGCACCGCTCCGGCCTCGCCGCGCTTGACGCACTCGACGGCCTGCCGCCGCCTGTCACGCCCTTGCGGTGGCAGCAGCCCGGCGCGTTCCTCGATCACGTCCGTGATCTCCCACCCGACCGCCGCCGCGTACTGCGTGCACTCCTGGCGAGGTCCCGCGATGTTCGTTCGGGGAGCACCGCACAGGTAGATCACGCAGCGGAACCGCTCGATCGGCGCGGCCTCGGCCAGTACGTCGGCCTCACCCGGTGAGATACCGGCCGCCGCGTCGGCCAGCGCCTCACGCCGTCTCAGATCACCGTCGGTTCGACGGATCCGGGCCTGTCCATGCCTCTGCCCACCCTCAATGCCGATCATGCACCAGCCGACCGGGACCGCGCGAGGCTACGGATCGGAACAGCGCTGAGCACCCTCTCCCGCGAGGTCCTCGCCGCCGCCGGCCTCCACCCCAAGATGGCGCTGCTGGTCTCCAAGCCCCCTATGGAAAGGCGGTCGTTCGCGACCGCCCGCAAGCTGTGGCCCGACGTCGAAATCACGTCGGAGCCGCTGGAATTCGACGACTATCTGAAGTCCATCGGTGACAAGCTCGTCCTGGACATGCTCGTCGGCGACCTCCAGCGGGTCATCGAGTATCCGAGGCTTGGATTTGCCATCGCGTAGGAAGTCCCGGATGACGTGCGTGCCGCGCACGAATCCCTCATTCGCGACGGCTGCACCAGCCGCCCTTCCCGCTCGGCTGGCTCAAGGCCATGGTTGGCTGGCGCTGGACCGAACTGCGCGCCGCCCCTGAATCACCCCAGGTCTGGCGGAGACATCGAAGACCCCCGGCAGGTGCAGCCGTCGACGGGCGACCAGGACGGGCAGACGCTCGTCACGCCAGCGGTGTGCCGGCCCGGCTCATTCCAGAACGTCGCCTGTGCGGAGCGGGACGCCGATGGCTACGACGGTGACGGTGTCGAGGCAGACGTAGCCACGGCTGCCGCAGCGGGTGGACGCGTAGATCTCAGCGCGTCGGCGACTGCGGAGGTGCCAGCACCGCCTGAAGAGCGGGAGCGACGCGTCGGACGATCTCCTCGCGATCTTCATCGGCGAGCACGGGGACTCGCACGATCTGCCGGCCGACGGTGATGCCGATCAGCATGGAGGAGGCGAGAGCAGCGCGGAGCGCGGCGTCGTGGCGGTCCGACCCGAAGTGCTGAAGGCCCTCGGACAGCCGCGCTGCGATGAACTCGCGCAGTTGTGCGCCCGCCTGTTCATTGGAGACCGCTCCACGCAGCATCGCCCGCAGCGCGTCGGCATCGGGCTGATCGCCCTCCCAGACGGCGAGGTACGCCCGGACGGCCCGCTCACCGACCGATTCCAGCGGACCGCTGAACGCGCCCGCGATGCAGGCGAGCGCCTCGGGTGAGATCGACATCACCGCTCCGAAGAGCTCGTCCTTGGTCCGGAAGAACTGCATGACGAGTGCGGCGTCGACGCCGGCGTCCGCGGCGATCGCGCGGATCGTCGTGCCCTTGAATCCGGCCGCGGCGAATTGCCGACGCGCGGCGTCGAGCACCGCCTGGCGGGTCGTGTTCCGCCCAGGCCTTCGGCCGCGCCGCGCAGGCGACTCCCGCGTTTCGAGTTGCTCAGCCATGCCTGCAGTGTACGGTGAGCACGTGATGTCAACAGTCGTTGATATTATTGGGTGAGCGGTCGAGGGAGTACGTCACGGAAAACAGCCAAAGGGTCCGCACACCGTCCCAGCCGTTGGTGCCATGGGCGCGGCGCCGAGTTCGCCCAACGCCGCTTCGTGGTTCGGCGGCCACGGCCTGCCCGGTTCGCCGCCGGTCGGCCCGAGTGCGCCTCGCCGGAGACCGGCGGCGCCCATGCGTCCTCCCACCACCCGTTCAGCACGTCTTGAGGAGAAACCCATGACGCAGACAGGTTTCCTGGCCGGCCCGATCACCGGCCTGAAATACGAAACCCCCACCTACCAGGGAATTACGGGACCAGAGGGGGAATTCCAGTACGAGGAGCGGGAACGGGTCGCGTTTCTCGTCGGGGCGACACCGATCGGCAATGTCTCCGCCCGCCCACGGGTGAACCTTGCCCAAATCGTCGCCCGTGTGGACGGTGATGCCGGCAAGCTGCGCGACCCCGGACTGACGAACATCGCCCGGTTCGTGTTCACCCTCGGCCGCAAGGAGATCCGGGACCACGGAACACAGATCGCCCCGGAGGTCCACGACATCATCGGCCGTCGGCCCATCGATTTCCGGCACGACGCCGACTTCACGGGCTCCGCGCCCGCGGACAAGGTGCGGGCTTTCACCGACGACCCGGTCATCGCCGAGATCCTGCGGGATCTGAACGAAGCCGGAGTTTTCGAGGGCACCGGCCCGCGCACTCTGTGCACGCCGGCGAACGCCCGGAACGAAGTACGCCGCAACATCATGGGCATCCTGCGGTTCCGCGACGTCAGGATCCCGCTGGGGAACGGCGAGTACGTCCTCGCGGACGTGTTCCGGCCCGCCTGGCCAGGCACCTACCCGGTCGTCATCAGCTCGGGACCCTACGGCAAGGCGTTCAACCACCACTCGATCGCGACCGCCACCGACCTCGAAGAGCACGAGCTCATGGAGGACGACTACTTCTGCGGCAACCCCGGTGGGCAGCCGTTCGAGAACCATGAAACGGTCAATACCGCGTGCTGGGTTCCCGACGGATACGCGGTCGTACGTACGGACATGCCCGGCGCCGGCAACAACCCCGGACGGCTCGCCCCCTGGGGGATCGCC
Organism: Streptomyces sp. JW3; assembly: GCF_052216785.1. Lineage (NCBI taxonomy): Bacteria > Bacillati > Actinomycetota > Actinomycetes > Kitasatosporales > Streptomycetaceae > Streptomyces > Streptomyces sp. JW3. Next base: position 32,499 of record NZ_JBQOUX010000067.1, read on the forward strand.
GGAGCCGAGGCACTCCGCGACTGCATCGACTGGGCCGGCGTCCAGCCATGGTCGAACGGCAACGTCGGCACCTGGGGCATGTCATACCTCGCGATGAGCCAGCACCAGGCCGCCAGCCTCCACCCCAAGCACCTCAAAGCGATGATCGCCATCGGCACCGATGTGGACCTCTACGAGGAGGTCGCCTACAACGGCGGCATCTTCAATGAGCAGTTCTGGCCTGTCTGGAAAGCGAACGGGATCGACCCCGCGGTCGTGGGAACACCCGATATGGCGGACTTCGTCCGGACTCTGGAGAACAGTCCCTTCCGCGACACCGACCCGGAGGCCGTCTTCGGACCACGGGCCGACATCTTCATGAGTCCCGACCTGACCGACGTCACCGTGCCCCTTTGGGCGGTCGCCGCAACGACGCACTCCTCTCACTTCCACCAGCTCGGCGGCAGCAACGCCTATCTGGCCACGCCGACCGAGAACAAGAAGCTCGACCTCTGGGACGACTGGTTCCAGAAGGCCTACGCCGAGGAGACCGTCGCCGCGCACAAGGCGTTCTTCGACCACTGGCTCAAAGGAGTCGACAACGGGATCATGGATGTCCCGCCCGTGCGCCTGGAGATCCGGTCCGGCAACGGTGCCGCGCAGATCCTCCAGGAGAACGAGTGGCCCGTCGCGCGCACCGAGTACCGCCGCTGGTACCTCGACGCCTCCCGGGCACAGACAGCCCAGCCGGCAGGGGAGCGACAGTTCCTCCGGCTGGAGACCACCGAGCCGGCCGTCTCGGGGCAGACGGCGTATTCTGCCGAGGTCGCGCTGGTTCCTCCGGCCCGCGGAGCAGCCCTGCGTGTCGATGCGGCATCGGCCCAGTCCGATCCGCACGCCACCGGCAGCTCGTTCCTCAGCGCGCCGCTGACCGCCGACGCGATTCTCGCCGGATACGGAAAGGTCGGTCTGACGGTCTCGTCCACCAGTTACGACATGGACATCTACGTGTCGGTACGGGTCATCGACGAGGCCGGTCACGAAGTCGACTTCACCGGGTTCGCCACGAGCGGCTTCGGCGATCGCCCCATTCCGCTCATGAAGGGCTGGCTGAAGGCCTCGCACCGGAAGATCGACGAAGAACGCAGCACGAAGTACACCGTCAAACACACCCATCGCAAGGGCGACCACGCGGCGCTCGTCCCGGACGAGGAGGTGAAGGTCGAGATCGAGTTGATTCCCAGCACCGGGCTACTCAAGAAGGGCCAACGCATCCGCGTCGACGTGCAGCCCTACGACGGCGTCGCGCACGGCATGCACCACGCCTACGATTCCGCCTACCACGACGGGGCTGTCAACACAGTGCACACAGGACCGTCCCGCCTCGGCTATGTACAGCTGCCGATCATAGGTTGACATTCAGGTGCAGGAACAGTTCCCCGAGTGGAGTGGCAAGGCGATCCGGCCCCTGTCGTCGGCCGGGACGGTCAACGCCATCTTCCGTATCGGCGAAAATCTCGCCGCGCGTTTCCCCCTGCGTCTGACCGATGCCTCCGAGGCACTGGCGGTTCTGGAACAGGAGGTCCGGGCGAGCGCGGAGCTGGCCCGGGTGTCCCGGTTCCCCGTCCCGGAACCCGTCGCCCTGGGTAAACCCGGGGCGGGCTACCCCATGCCGTGGTCGGTCCAGACCTGGCTGCCGGGAACGGTCGCCGCCGATGCCGACCCGAGCGGGTCGGACGCTTTCGCCGAGGGTCTCGCGGCCTTCATCGCCACCCTGCGGGACGCCGATACCCGCGGGCGACTCTTCAGCGGCGGAAATCGTGGCGGCGTCCTCGCCCACCACGACGACTGGATGGCGACGTGTTTCGAGGAGAGCGAGGGACTGCTCGACGTACCCCGGCTGCGCGAGGTGTGGCGCCACTTCCGGGAGTTGCCGCGCACGGGTGCCGACGTGATGAGCCATGGTGACCTGATTCCCGGCAACGTCCTGGTCACGGGAGGCCGGCTCAGCGGCGTGCTGGACACCGGCGGCTTCGGCCCGGCCGACCCGGCGCTGGATCTGGTCAGTGCCTGGCACCTGTTGCGGCGGGGCCCACGGGACGTGCTCCGGCAGGCGCTGGCCTGCGACGACCTGGAGTGGGAGCGCGGCAAGGCGTGGGCGTTCGAACAGGCGATGGGTGCTGCCTGGTACTACGCCGAGAGCAATCCGACGATGAGCGCGATGGGACGGCGGACACTCGACCGCATCCTGGATTCGATGGACTGACGCCGCCGGGGCGGCACGGGGTGGGGCGGCGTTACGGTTGGGGGTCGCCGAGTCCTCGTCTCTCCGCGATTCAGCCGGCACCGCCGCAGAACGAGAGGTTGCCCCACGTGCACGCCGATGTCATCGCCGCCGCCAAGACCTGGCTGGCCGAGGATCCCGACCCGGAGACCCGGGCCGAGCTGGCCGGGCTCATCGACGCCTCCGACGTCGCGGAGATCGCCGCCCGGTTCTCCGGCACCCTCCAGTTCGGCACCGCCGGTCTGCGGGGCGAACTCGGTGCCGGGCCGATGCGGATGAACCGGGCGGTGGTCATCCGGGCCGCCGCCGGGCTCGCCGCCTATCTGAAGAAGCAGGGGCACGGGAGCGAGGGGCTCGTCGTCGTCGGGTACGACGCCCGGCACAAGTCGTTCGACTTCGCTCGGGACACCGCCGCCGTGCTGGTCGGAGCCGGTCTGCGGGCGGCCGTGCTGCCCCGCCCGCTGCCCACCCCCGTCCTCGCCTTCGCCATCCGGCATCTCGGGGCCGTCGCCGGTGTGGAGGTCACCGCCAGCCACAACCCGCCCCGCGACAACGGCTACAAGGTGTACCTCGGCGACGGCTCCCAGATCGTGCCGCCCGCCGACGCGGACATCGCCGCCGAGATCGACGCCGTGGGCAGCCCGCACGACGTACCGCGTCCGGACGGCGGCTGGACCACCCTCGACGACGCCGTCCTCGACGCCTATCTGGCCCGTACCGACGCCGTGCTCGCTCCCGGTTCGCCGCGTACCGCCCGGACCGTCTACACGCCGATGCACGGCGTCGGGCGGGAGACGCTGCTGGCCGCCTTCGCGCGGGCCGGGTTCCCGGCACCGGTCGTCGTCGCCGAACAGGCCGATCCCGACCCGGACTTCCCGACCGTCGCCTTCCCCAACCCGGAGGAGCCCGGCGCGATGGATCTCGCCTTCGCCACCGCCCGCGGGAGCGAACCCGACCTGGTGATCGCCAACGATCCGGACGCCGACCGCTGCGCGGTGGCCGTGCCCGACGGGGACGAGTGGCGGATGCTGCGCGGCGACGAGGTCGGCGCGCTGCTCGCCGCGCACCTGGTGAACCGGGGTGCGACCGGCACCTTCGCGGAGTCGATCGTCTCCTCCTCGCTGCTCGCCCGGATCGCCGGCGCGGCCGGACTGCCGCACACCGAGACCCTCACCGGCTTCAAGTGGATCGCCCGCGCCGAGGGCCTGCGCTACGGCTACGAGGAGGCGCTCGGCTACTGCGTCGACCCCGAGGGCGTGCGGGACAAGGACGGCATCACCGCCGCCCTCCTCGTCACCGAGCTGGCCTCCGTGCTCAAGGCCGAGGGGCGCACCCTTCTTGATCTCCTCGACGACCTCGCCGTCGCGCACGGGCTGCACGCCACCGACCAGCTCTCGGTCCGGGTCGACGACCTCGCCGTCATCGCGGACGCCATGCGCCGGCTGCGGGAGCGGCCGCCGGGCGCGCTGGGCGGGCTGCCGGTCACCAGGGCGGAGGATCTCACCGAGGGCACGGACGGGCTGCCGCCCACCGACGGGCTGCGCTACACGCTCGACGGCGCCCGGGTCGTCGTCCGGCCCAGCGGTACCGAGCCCAAGCTGAAGTGCTACCTGGAGGTCGTCGTGCCGGTCGCCGGACGTGCCGGGCTGCGCGCGGCGCGGGCCGAGGCGGCGGACCGGCTGGCCGCCGTCAAGCGGGACCTGGCCGCCGCGGCCGGGCTCTGAGGCCGGTCAGCCGGTGGTGGCCGTCGCCTCGGCGGCCGGGGACGGGGACCCGCTGTCGGTGGGCGTGACCGTGGGCGTAGGCGTGGGCGTGGGCTCCGGCGAGGGCGCGTCGGTGGGGTCGGGGCTCGCCGAGGGCTCGGTGGTCGGATCGGTCGTCGGATCGGGGTCCGGTTCCGGTTCCGGGGTGGTGGGGGCGGTCGGTGTGGGATCGGCCGATGCGGTCGGGGTCGGCTTCGGGGCGACGGTGGTGGGGGTGGTCCGGCTCGGGGTCGGGGTGGGCTTCGCGCTGCCGGGCGTACCACCGGCCCCGGTGCCGGTGCCGCCGGCGTCGTCCCCGGTGGCCCGGCGGTCCGTGCCGCCCCGCGTCACCGGGCGGGTGGCGGGCGTGTCACCGCCCGCGCCGGGGCTCTTCGGGACCACCGCCGTGCCGTCCGGGACGGTGCGCACGCCGCGCCGGTAGAACTCCATCCAGCTGAGCACCGTGTTGAGGTAGTCGCGCGAGTGGTTGTAGCTGAGGATCGCGCGGTCCAGGTCCGCGCCGGTGCGCAGGTCCCGGTCGCCGGCGCACAGGTAGTGCCCGGCGGCGAGGGCGGCGTCGTAGATGTTGTTGGGGTTGGCGGCACCGTCGCCGTTGCCGTCGGCGCCCCAGGTCTTCCAGGTGGTCGGCAGGAACTGCATGGGGCCCACCGCGCGGTCGTAGACGGCGTCCCCGTCCCAGACGCCGCCCTCGCTGTCGCGGATCAGCGCGAAGCCGTCGCCGTCCAGGGCGGGGCCGGTGATCGGGGTGAGGGTGTCGCCGTGCGCGTCGACGGCGCCGCCGCGGGCGTGGCCGGACTCGACCTTGCCGATGCCGGCGAGGAGTTGCCAGGGCAGGGCGCAGCCGGGGTCGGTGCGGGCGAGGGAGGTCTCGGCCCGGCGGTAGGCGGTGAGGACGGTGGCGGGCAGGCCGGCCTCGGCGGCGGCCCGTTCCGCGGTCACCGCCTCGTCGGCGGCCGCTTCGCCGAAGGCTTTCCCGGCGGCCTTCAGGGGCGGCAGTTCGACGTGGTACGAGTCGTCGCCCTGGGAGGGGACGTCCGGCAGTGGTGCGTCGGGCGGGACGAATCCGCCGGGGACCGTCACGTCCTCGTCCCGCCCGGCCGGAGCGGCCGCACCGGCCCCCGGGGCCTGGGAGCCGGCGGTGAGCAGGACGGAGAAGACGGTGACGACGGCGGCGGGGAACGCGCGCACGGGCATGGCGATGCTCCTGGCGGTCGGGAATCGGGAAGGCGGGGTCACAGCCGGACGAGGTAGCTGAACCCGGTGTCCGGGCCGACGCACGACTGGAGGGTGAGGTCGCCCCAGTACAGGCCGGCGGCGGGCACGCCCCGCCCGGGGGTGAGGTAGTTGGCGTACACCTGGTAGGTCCAGCGGCCGTGCACGGTGGTCAGCGTGACGCGGGTGCCGACGGGCAGCCGGGCGAAGCGGTCGAAGCCGTTGCAGTAGTCGTGGCCGACGATGACCACCGTCTGCATCTCGTAGCCGTCCTCCCGGCCGATCTCCGGGCCGGTCCACCGCACGGCGTCCCGGCAGGCGTCCACCTCGGCCTGCCCGCCGCGCCGGACGTACGACGTCCAGTCGCCGATCCGGAGCACGGCGCGCCCGGCGCGGGGCGCGGGCCCGGCGGCGGGGGTCGGATCCCCCGAACGCGCGGGCGACGGCGACGGCGTCGGTGTGCGGGAGAGGTCGGGGCCACGGCGTGCGGGGGTCGCCGTGGCGGCGGTGGCGGCCGGGGTGCGGGGCCGGGCGCGGGCGGGGTTCGAGGGCAGGGGTGGTACGGCGGTGGCGGAGGCGTCCGGCGTGGTGGCGGGCGGCGGGATCGCGCTCGTACCGCCGTACGCCACGGCCCCCGAGGACTGCGGCGCGGAACCGGCGTCCCGGGCCGCCGCGGCACCGGGTGACGCGCCGCACCCGGCGCCCCCGAGACCCCCCAGAACCCCGAGGACGATGAGCAGGGCCGTCGGCCACCTGGTCACCCGAACCGTCCGTTCACGTAGTCCGACGTCCGCTCGTCCTGCGGGGAGTTGAACATCGCGTCGGTGTCGCCGTGCTCCACGATCACGCCGGGGGTGCCGTGCGAGGCGAGGAAGAAGGCGCAGCTGTCGGAGACCCGGGCGGCCTGCTGCATGTTGTGGGTGACGATGACGATGGTGACCTCGGTGCGCAGTTCGGCGATGGTCTCCTCGATGCGGCGGGTGGAGGTCGGGTCCAGTGCCGAGCAGGGCTCGTCCATCAGCAGCACCCGGGGCCGTACCGCCAGCGAGCGGGCGATGCACAGGCGCTGCTGCTGGCCGCCGGAGAGCGCGCCGCCGGGCTGCCGCAGCCGGTCCTTGACCTCTTTCCACAGGCCCGCCTTGGTCAGGCACTCCTCGACCAGGGCGTCCCTGCCGTCCCGGGTGGCCTTGATGGCGTTGAGTTTCAGGCCGGCCAGCACGTTGTCGTAGAGGGACATGGCGGGGAACGGGTTGGGCTTCTGGAAGACCATGCCGATCTCGCGACGGGCGTGGGTGATGCGGCGGCCCCGGTCGTAGATGTCCTGCTCGTCGAGGAGCACCCGGCCGGCCAGCGACGCGGAGCCGATCAGCTCGTGCATCCGGTTGAGGATGCGCAGGAAGGTCGACTTGCCGCAGCCGGACGGGCCGATCAGCGCGGTGACCCGGCGGGCCGGCATGGTCAGCGACACCCGGTCCAGGACCTTGTGGTCGCCGAACCAGGCGGAGACGTCCTCGGCGCGCAGGGTGGCGGGGCCGGGTCCGGCGACGACCTTGGGAAGGAGGACCGTGGCGGTGCTGTCGGTGGTCATGGTGTACGTCAACTCCCGTACTGATTCCGGTTGTTCAGAGCAGGTTGGGCAGCAGCGCGGTCAGCGCGCCGGAGACCGCGAGGCCGAGCGCGCCGAGCACTGGTGCCGCGCAGATCCAGGTCTGCCAGTAGCCCCAGTAGCGGTACGAGGCGACCGTGAGCAGCGCGCCGAGCAGCAGCGCCTGCGACCACAGGAAGACCGCCAGCCAGGCCCGGCCGTCGGTGCCGAGCGCCTGCTCGGAGTCGGCGATCCAGCCGGCCGCGAGGTCGCGGGGCGGGTTCGGCTGGACGTCGGTGAGCAGCTCGGCGTCGACGCGGAGCACGCCCTTCGGGGTGTACGGGCCGCCGTCGGCGGTGATGAGGGTGAGCCGTCCCCGGCCCTGGGCGAGCGGCTCGGGCAGCTCGTCGCCGGCCCGGCGGACGCCGGTGACCCGGTAGACCGCCTTGCCCTGACCGGTGGTCAGTTCGATCCGGGCGCCGGCGGGCAGCTGGTGCACGTCGTTGAAGGGGCTGCCGTACGCCCACTGCCGGCCCATCAGCACCGAGGTGCCGGCCTGGCCGGGCAGCGGGGTGTCGCGGCGGTGCCCGGGGCCGGACATCAGGACCTCGGAGGTGGTGCCCTCGGCGACCACCTCGCTGAGGCCGAGCGCGGGGATCTTCAGCAGGGCCACCGGGGCGCCCGGTTCCAGCAGCTTGCCCTCGTAGTCGCGCTGGCCGACCGGGGCGGTGCCGAGGGCGAGCTGGCGGCGCAGTTCGTCGTAGGCGGTCTGCTGGTCGCGGGCGTGCTGGAGGTGGCCGACGACGGTGAGGTTCGCGGCGAACCCGAACAGGACGGCCGCCAGGACGCACAGCGCCGCCCCGGCCAGTGCCAGCCCGGGGCGGGCGGGGGGCCGCGCGCCCGGCTCGCGCGGCGGCGCGGGCACGGGCGGCGGCGGGACGGCGGGCGGACCGGCCTCGGCGGGCGGGACGGCCGCGGGTGGGGCGAGCGTGGTCACGGGGTGCGCTCCTGGAGGCGGGACGGGGCGGTGACATACGTGGGGCCGGGGCGGGACCCGGGGGCGCGTCGGCGTGCGCGCCCCCGAACCCGCCCGGCCGGTCAGCTGTTCCGCAGGTCAGCGGTGCTGCGGAGTGTCGGTGCCGAACGCCAGCAGTCCCCTGCGGCGCATGTGCAGCACGAGGGCCGCGCCGGCCAGCAGCAGGGCGAGCGAGGTCAGCGCGACGGCGCCGACCTGGGCGCCGGTGGAGGCCATCACTCCGCCGGTGCCGGAGCCGGACCCGCCGGACCCGCCGGTGTCGCCGTCCGAGCCGGACCCACCGCCATCACTGCCGTCGCCCGCCGTGCCGGAGTCGTCACCGGAGGCCGACGCGGAACCGGACGGGTCGGCGCTCTCGCCCGTCTCCGCGCCGGTGGTGAACGCGAAGTCGACCGAGTGCCCGTCCGTCTTCTGCTCGGCGAGCGTCAGCGTGTGGTCGCCGTCCTCGATCTCCTCCGGGACGGTGAACGCGTACTCCTCGACCGTGCCCTCGGCGTTCGCCTTCGCGTCCTGGAAGGTCTCCTCGCGGCCGGCGAGGGTGACCTTGACCGCGGCGTCGGCGGAGTAGCCGGCGGCGGTGATCCGCACGGTCTGGCCGGGTTCGAGGTCCGGGTTGGCGCCGAGCGGGTTGCCGTCCTCGTCGGTCACTTCGAGGTCCGCCGGGTCGGTGGGCTCGTCGGTGGGCTCGTCGGTGGCGTCGAAGGTGAAGGCCGCCCGGTGGTTGGCGGACCCGCCCTCGCTGAAGTACAGCGTGGTGTCACCGCTGATGGTGCGCTCGGGGACGGTGTAGAGGTAGTCGGTGACCGTGCCCTCGGCGTCCGCGGTCGCGTCGGCGAAGGCCGCCTCGGTCGCGTTGCTCTGGGACACCTCGACGGTGGCGCCCGGCGTGAAGCCCTTGACGGTGATCTTCGCGCTCTGCCCGATGGCGAGCGTGGGCTTGTCCGGCAGGGCGCTGCCGTCGGCGCCCTTGGCGGAGACGAGGTAGGTCAGCCCTCTGGTGGCACTCGCCGTCGCGTCGGTGTACGCCTCGGCGTCGGAAGGGGTGAAGACGGCCGTGTAGGTGTGCGGGCCGCCGATCGCGGACGCCTTGACCGTGCGTTCGGCCGTACCGCCCGTCACCTCGGCCGTGCCGAGCGAGGTCTCGCCCTCCTTGAACTCGACCGAGCCGGCCGCCGCGGCGGGCGTGACCGTGGCGGTCAGCTTCAGGTCACCGCCCACGGGGACGTCCTGCGGCGCGTCCAGGCCGAGGGTCACGGGCTGCTGCTGGACCAGGGTCCAGGTGTCGCCCACCACGGTGATCTTGGCGAGGAAGCGGTCCACGGCCGAGCCCGACCCGCACAGCAGGCCCAGCGTGTAGGTGCCGTCGAGGGTGGGGTTGATCCCCGCCAGGGCCTTCTCCAGGGTCGCCGTACCGGCCAGCAGCTGCGCCGTGAAGGGCACGGTGCCGACCGGTACCGTCTCCGCGGTCTTGGCCACGGGCTGCTTCGGGGTGCCGTTGGCCCGGAACACCCAGAGGTTGGCGTTGTACGGCTTGGCGGGGTCCGCGGGGTCCGGGCACCCGGCGCTGGTGGTCACGGACGCGGCCGGCGGGGCGTCGGTGAGCTTCCCGGAGGCCGGGCTGAGCGTGAACGAGCCCAGCACGGTGGCCGCCTCGGCCTTGGGGGCGAAGGCGAGCGCGCCGGCCAGCGCCGCGCACAGCAGGGCGAGGCCGGTCAGCAGCGCCACGGGTGAGACGAGTCTTGCGGGATGTTGATTCATGGTGGGATTCCCCCGCGGGGTGGATGGTGGATGGATACGCCACCGGGCCGGGCACCCACTGGGGTGCCCGGCCGGCGCGCGTGACTGCTGGTGGTGGGTCAGTTCTCGCCCTTGAGGCTGGTGGCACCGCAGTTGGCGACGGTGCCGAAGCCGTACAGCTCGATCGTGTCCGCGTCCTGGCAGACCTTGGAGTTCGCACCGACGAAGGTGGCGGCGATGTCGGCGTCGCCCAGGCGGGCGGTCTCGACGACGTTGTAGACGTCGCGGCTGTACTCGCCGCCGTTGATGGTGTTCAGGACGGTGTCGCCGTGCACGTCCGGGATCAGGCCACCGGTCTGGGAGGCGTACTTCGCCACCGAGTACGGGGCGAGGTCGCCGGCGCTGTCCAGGGCCTCACCGTCGTGCTCCTGCATGGTCTGGACGCAGGAGCCCAGGGTGGGGCTGCCGATGGAGGTCAGGAAGAAGCTGCGGGTGCCCGAGCCGCTCTGCGGCAGCAGCGGGGTCACGGAGACGCCGTTGACCTGGGTGAGCGTGCACTCGTAGATGGCCTTGAGGTCGGCCTGGCTGAAGTTCACGCCGTTCAGCGCGCTGTCCTCGCGGACCGCCATCCTCAGCTTGTCCGACGCGAACGGGATCCAGGTCAGGTCGGTGCCGGCGGTCTGCACACCGCGCGAGGAGCGGGCGAAGTCCAGGCACCCGGCGCCGGAGTCGATGTCGCTGTTGAGCGCGGCGATACCGGCCGAGGAGCCGTTCGGACGGGTCAGGTCACAGCCGGTCTGGCGGGTCTTGACGCTGGTGTCCACCGGGTCCGTGATCGCGTCGTACGAGGCGATCAGCGTGCCCCCGTCGATGTTCTCGCCGAGGCCGTTGAGGACGTCCTGCGTGGTGTCGGAGCCGACGCCGGCCAGGACCCGGTAGGAGCCGTCGGCCGGGTCGGCGGAGGCGATCGGGGCCATGACGGTCAGGCCGAGGGCGGCGGCACCGACGACGGCACCGGCGAAAGCGCGGGACTTGACGTTCACTTCTGGTCTCCTCCGTGCATGCGGATCGGGCAAACGGATCGTGCGAACGGATTACGAGCAAGGACGGTCAAGCAGAATCCGGATTTCCGTACCGGCCGACCCGTCGACCGGCCGTGCAAAACAATTCCAGAGCCGTGCATTACCGGCCACCAATTCCAACCGGTGATCAGGTTAAGGGATCGTTTCCTAGACGCCTCCTAGGAAATTCACCCGACCTTGCGCGAATTCCCCGGAGCGGCTCGGCCCCGGGGAATCCGGAATTCCCGGTGGGTCAGCCGCGCACCGCCCGGCGGGCGGAGAGCCGCATCATGACGGGGCCGGCGAGGCCGGCGACACCGCCGGCGATCAGCACGCCGAGCAGTACCCAGCGGATCAGCCCGAGCACCTCCGCCGGAGTCACCCCGCCGGACTGCGCCACGTTCTGCTTCGCCGGGTCGGTCCCGGTCGGCGCGGCAACCGGGGCGGCGGCCGCCGCGTCCGCACCGGCCGCGCCGCCGGTGTCCGTCCC
>NZ_JBQOUX010000068.1:0-43495 GCF_052216785.1 Streptomyces sp. JW3
CACAACTCATCTGGCACCAGACGCTCAACGATCCCCACGACGCCAGACTATCGAACAGGCCAAATGAGACGACGTCTTAAAGCGGGTGTCGCAGGTTCGAATCCTGCCGGGGGCACAATGCGTTACCGCTCTGACCTGGGATTTATCCCCAAGGGAGGGCTCCTACTCGGCCTCGGGCTCCTCGCCCGGGGCCGTTTTGCGTGAGCGGACGGAGAGTTGATCTCCCGAATATTTCTCAAAGGATCTGCATCATCGGGCACGGCCTCCGAGCCGGGCGAACATGGCATACTTGAAGTATGGCAACCCGGAAGATCACCATTACCGTGCCGGAAGAGCTGGTGGAATCGATCAAGGAGCGCGTCGACGCACGCGGAGTGTCCGGCTATATCGCGGCCGCCGCCGCTCATCAGGACGCCATGGACCGACTGCGCGAGCTGGCCGGGCGCATCGAGGAAGAGCACGGCGCCGTGACGGACGACGAGCAGCAGGCAGCGCTGGACCGCATCGCCGCCATTGACGGCTGGCATGACGAGCAGCGATCGCATTCGGACGAGGCCGCGTGAGCCGCACCGCCCGGGCGAGGCTGCATCGGCCGCGACAGCGCGTCTTCGTGTTCGACTCCGAGGCTCTCTCCAAGGCGGTCCAGGGCGATCGGGAGGTGGCAGCGCTGATCAAGACGGCTCCACGGCTCGACATCCCGATCGTCACCTCGGCGCTCACGACCTTGGAGGCATGGGACCCGCGCGAAGCGTCGAAACAGGCACTGTGGAACTGGACGCTGTCCCGGATCCGCGTCGTGCACACGGACGACCAGGTGATCGCCATGGCGCGCGACATGCTGAAGACAGCCGGCCTGCATGGGCACAAGTACGCCATCGACGGAATTCTGGCGGCCGTGGCCGGGCAGGAAGCCGCGCAGGGAGCTGAGGCAACCGTCTTCACCTCCGACACCGACGACATGAATCAGCTCCTCGCCGGACACTCCGTGCGAGTCGAGAAGGTCTGACGAGACGCCGCCCGCACTTCACTCCGACGACTCGCCGGCTCCCCCGACTGCCCGCTGGCCGTACACCGACAGGCGCTCTGGCATTCCTCAAGATCAGTACCATCCGGCACAGCTTCGGCCGAGGTCTTCCACATCGTCGGGCTCGGACACCATCGGACTGGTACGGAGTCGACGTGGGCTCCCGCGACTGTTCCTCGCTGAACTTCGCATCGGACCAAGTTGACAGTCGCTGCGACTGATCAGCTCGGCGCGGCGGACACGCAGTCCGGCCGGGGCGCAGATGAGGGCGATTCGGTGGGCTTCGGCCAAGGGGCCGAGCTCGGGTGGGAGCTCGACCACGCCGGAGAGGAGCGGCGCCAGCCACACGACTGTCGGCGCCTGCACCTCCGGCTCCTCCGGCGAGGCGGCCGGGGCGGGTGGGAGGTGGCCGGCCTGTCCGTGGACCATGCGGGCGGTCAGGATAGCCGCCTCCCAGACACGCGTGCTCTCCAGGCGTACTGATGGCGTCCCGCGCCGCCGCTCACCCCTCGGTGCGGCGCCACGCCCCGGAGAGGGCCATGTCCCTCAGCTGCGGAATGCCGAGTGCCGGCTAGAGAGCGCAGCGTTCGCGCCACCTCCTTGCAGGCAGCAGGGGCGGAGACGCGGCCGGTGGCGCGCCGCAGGGTGAGACCGGCGAGGGCGTCGGCTGTCTCGTTGAGGTCGTGTCCGATATGGCCCTTGAGCCAGCGGACCTGGAGACGTTCGCGATGGGACAGCAAGCGGTCCAGGAGATCTCGGCCCTCGGGGAAGAGGACGGTGCGATGGGCAGCCGCCGGATCGGCGCTCGCCAGGGCCAGGTTCACCGCGTCGACGGCCTCGGTGCTGTCGCACAGGACCACCACGGGTACTTCCGGGTGGCGGCCCAGGAGGTCGAGGGCCGCCTGGCAGATACCGATGGCCTCGGCCTCGCCGCTGCACGAGGCCATGGAGTCGCCGTATCCGGCTGTCCCGTCCTCGGCGGCCCAGCCGTAGCCGCACAGTGCGGATTCGTCACCGACCGCGGCGTCGGCGACGGCCACTGCGGCGGCGCGGCCGGAGAAGTCGTCGAGGATGGCGTAACGCTCCTTGTATCCAGGGGCAAGACCTTCTGAACCGTCACCGTCACCGTCGCCCTCGCTGTCCCTGTCCCTGTCCCTGTCCCTGTCCCTGTCCCTGTCGCCGTCATCGTTCTGCGACGTGTCGGCGGACGCGTTCTCGGCGAGGAGGGTGGCGAGGGCTCGGTGGCACCGCGGACAGTCATCGGCCCGTGCGTCGCAGACCGTCCGATGCTCGGCGGACAGTCGGCAGGCCCTCTGCCACAACCCGGGTTCATCGGCGGCGAAGCGTATGAGTGTTGCGGCGCGGCACTGTGCGATGAGTGTCGCGAGCGGATCAACGGCCGCACGGTCCCGGATCCGGTCATGGAGATCGGCGATCAGGTGTTTGGCCTCGCGGGCGCGGGCAGCGAGGACGGCGGCGTCCTGGTAGGCGTCGTCGAGCGCGTCGAGCACCACACGGCGGGCGGTCGGAGGACAGGCGAGCACCTGGCGTTCGGCCTGTGCGATGGCGTAACGGCCCCAGGCCAGTGCGGTACGGGCATGCCGGCCCCAGCGTTCGACCACCGCGTCGTGGGCAAGGTGCGGATTCTCCCCTTCCCGGGCGTCCTTCAGGAGAGCCTGGACGAACGCTTCGTCGTGACACTCCAGCAGTTCGCGGACGGCGCCCGGCGGTTCGGGGGCCACCGAACCCCATGCCCGAGCCGTCAGAGCGAGGTCGTTGTCCAGCGCCCGTACATCGGTGGTCGGGAGGGTGTGCCCACCGGCGGTCGGCGACCCGCGGCTGAGGAGTTCCTGCCGCAGGGCCCGGTCGTACGCTTCCGGGTCCGCGGCGCGCGCCACGCGCAGCTCGAGTGGTTCCAGCGGAGGCCTGGGGCGGTCGGCGACGCGGCGCGCACGCTGCTCCTTGCACAGGGCGTCCGCCTCGGACCGGGCCCGGCGCACCCTGCGTGCGTGCTCGCGCAGCGGCCGCAGCCGGTGGGGCGCCGGCAGTCCTGAGAGCTCGGCGCGCCTGATGTCCCCACGGGCGAGGACGTCGGCGTGGGCCAGAGCGATGGCGATGGGCCCGACGAGCGAGGGGTGGGCCAGTGCCTCGGTGGTCTCCGGGGAGGCCATGCCGTTCATACGTGCGAGGACGGCTTCCTGCAGGGCGGTGAAGTCTCCGGTGAAGCGGTGGACCAGCTCTGTGTGCGCGGCGATCGTCACGGTGACCTTCCAAGTCACGTGCAGGGCGATGGGTGTGGGCGGCCGGGGTGCTGGGTCTGACCGGAACGAGGAGCGGATGTGGGCGCTGCCGCCCGGCACCCCCGCGGCGGGTTCCGTCGAACGGATCAGTAGTTGCCGTTGCTCAGGATGTCGCCGGCGGCGTTGTACACGGTGACGAGGCCGTTCTCGCTGTCGTTCCCCCGGTCGGCCTGGAAGTCGGCGAACGCCGAGGCGAGCAGCTTGGCCTTGCCCGCGTCCGCGCTGATCAGGTCCCCGGTGTAGTCCGTGTGGATCTCGGCCGTGTCCAGGATGTCGTTGTTCTCGTCGGCGCCCTGGACCTTGGTGACGTGCGTCGCGGCCTCCTGCGTCGCCGCCGTCTCGTGCTTCTTCACGTACGCCTTGAAGGCGTCGACGGTGGACTGCCGGGGCGCGGCGGCCGCGGCGGAGGGGGAGGACGTGGAGGACTCCGTGCCGGACGAGGCCGACGCGGCGCCGGTCCCGGAACCGGCCGCGGAGTCGTCCGAGCCGGACCCCGCCACGGACGCGATGCCACCGATCACCATCACGGCCAGGACACCGAGGCAGCCCAGCTTGGCGACGGACCGCTTCTTCAGCGGCACGGGCGGCTGCGGGTATCCGAGCTGCTGCGGCGGAAAGCCGGCCTGCTGAGGCTGTCCCGGCTGCTGCGGAAATCCAGGCTGCTGCTGAAAGCCGGGCGGTGGCGGGGGCTGAGTGGTCATTCGGGTTCCTTCTGCTGCGCGTGCGGTGAGCGACGAGTGGCAGCAGGCAGAGCGTCCTGCGCCACGCTTCCACTCGGAAGCAAAACCAGATAAACACAACACTGAAAGCATCGTAAAACGGGATGACAAACTTGACGGCCGCTGTATCGTGTTAGCCATCCCCTGCCCGACTGGCCCGAGAGGTGCGGAACCCCACGCCATGCCCCAGCAGCCACCAGCCCACCCGGCGCCATCGGCGCACGTGACGGCCGCCGAGATCTCCCGCATCGCGGGGGTCACGCGCGCCACCGTCAGCAACTGGCGTCGCCGCCATGACGACTTCCCGGCTCCCAGCGCGGGCACGGAGGCCAGTCCGCTCTATGACCTGCCGGCCGTCCAGGCGTGGTTGCGGGGACGCGGCCACACCTCCGCCGCCTCGCCGGTCGAGGAACTGCGTACCGCGCTACGGCTGCTGGGACCCGGCTCGGGAGTGACCGCGCGGCTGTTCCCGCTGGTGGCCGCCGTGTCCCGCCGCACGCCGGAGGAGCTGACCGAACTCGCCGCCACGTCCGACGACCAGCTGATCACCCGGGCGGAGAAGACCGCGGCCGAGCTCCCGGCCGTCGTGCCCGAGGCCGAGCCGGTCCGTTACGGTCCCAACGACGCGGGCGCGGTCCGGGCACTGCTGGAGTGCGTGCGCGAGGCAGGGGCGCAGGCCGCCGCCGACGTCCTCGCCGAACGGGAACTGGACGAGGGCGCCGCCAGCGGCGTCTACCAGACCCCGGAGGGTCTGGCCCGGCTCATGGCACGGCTCCTGCCCGCCGGCGCGTCCCGCGTCCTCGACCCCGCCTGCGGCAGCGGCACGCTCCTGGCCGCCGCCGCCCGGCAGGGCGCGCGGGAGCTGTTCGGGCAGGACTCGCTTGCCGTCCAGGGCCGGCGCACCGCGGTCCGGCTGCTGATCGCCGCTCCCGAGGCCGAGACGGTGATCCGCGTCGGCGACAGCCTGCGCGCCGACGCCTTCCCCGACCTCACCGTGGACGCCGTCCTGTGCAACCCGCCGTTCGCCGACCGCGACTGGGGTCACGACGAACTGGCCTACGACCCGAGGTGGGCCTACGGACTCCCGCCCCGCTTCGAGTCCGAACTGGCCTGGGTGCAGCACGCCCTCGCCCACCTGGAGCCCGGCGGTCACGCCGTCATGCTGCTGCCGCCCGCGCTGGCCTTCCGCTCCTCCGGCCGCCGCGTCCGCGCGGAACTCATCCGCGGCGGGGCCCTGCGCGCGGTCGTCTCGCTCCCGTCGCGTGCCGCGTATCCGCTCCACATCGGCCTGCAGATCTGGGTGTTCCAGCGTCCCGAGCCGGGCGGCACGGACCGTACGGCGGTGCTGTTCGTCGACGGGGAGGGCGAGCACCGGGACGGCGCCACGGGCACGCCGTCCGCCACCGGTACGGCGACGGCGGGCGCCGGCTCCCGCGGCGACTCGCGCTCCCGCCGGTCCGGCTCTTCCGCCTCCACTCCCATTTCTTCTTCGGCCTCAGCCGCCGCCTTCGACTGGGAGTGGCTGTCGGAGCGGGTCCTCAGCCAGTGGGCCGCGTTCACCACCGCCCCCGACACCTACGCCGACGAGCCCGGCGTCGCCCGCGCGGTGCCGCTCGTCGACCTCCTCGACGACGTCGTCGACGTCACCCCGGCCCGCCATGTACGGGCGACCGCGGCCGACATCGACCCGGCAACCCTGGCCGGGCGCGTCCACGACCTGCATGAGCAACTGGCCCAGCAGGTCGCCGCATTGGGAGCAGCCTCCGCCTCCGGTGGGTGGCAGCCTGCCGGGGACTCGGCCCGCGTGTGGCGTACGGCGACCGTCTCCGACCTGGCACGCGGCGGCGCCCTGACCGTGCTGCGGGCGGCGACGCCCGGCACCCGCGGCTCCAAGGGCTCCGCCGCCCCCGCCGTCGACCGGCCGGTCCTCACCGCCCAGGACGTCTCCACCGGCAACCCCCCGTCCGGCGGGGCCGGCGACCTCCACGCCGACGCCGCGCAGCCCGTCGCCGCCGGGGACGTCCTCGTCCGCGCCGTCGCGAACGGCGGCAACGAGTCCGCGATGACCCGGGTCGCGGACGACCGGGACGCCGGAGCCCTGCTCGGCCAGCACATCCACCTCCTGCGCCCCGACCCGGCCCGCCTCGACCCGTGGTTCCTGGCCGGGTTCCTCGGCGCCGACGACAACATCGCCTCCGCGTCCACCGGCTCCACCCTCGTGCACGTCACACCGGGGCGCCTGCGCGTACCGCTGCTGCCACTGGAGGAACAGCGACGCTACGGGGAAGCGTTCCGCCGCGTGCACGAGCTGCGCGCGGCCGTCCGCCGTACCGCCGACCTCGCCGCCGACACGGCGGCCACCCTGACGACCGGCCTCACGGCCGGGGTACTGCTGCCACCGGGCAGCCTTGATGCGTCGGGCGCCCAGGACAGCCGTTCCGTCTGAAACGCCCCACGCGTCCCACCGCACACGACCACACTGGATCCCTGTCGTCCTCCGCCCGGACGGCGCTCTTCGGAAGGAAGCCGGGACCTCTTGAACAGCAGCAAACACACGGAGCTGGCGAACCACGCCTGGTCCGTCGCCGATCTCCTGCGCGGTGACTACAAGCAATCCGACTACGGCAAGGTCATCCTGCCGTTCACCGTGCTGCGCCGCCTGGAGTGCGTCCTTGAGCCGACGCGCGAGAAGGTCGTTGAGACCGTCGCCAGGTTCGCGGGCCAGGACATCGACACCGGCCACTTCCTGCGCAGGGCATCGGGCCACTCCTTCTACAACAAGAGCGACCTCACACTGAAGAAGATCGCGGCCGACCCGCAGAACGCGGCGAAGAACCTGCAGATCTACGTCGGCGCCTTCTCCGACAACGCCCGCGAGGTCCTCGACAAGTACGAGTTCAACCAGCAGGTCAGGAAGCTCGACAGCGCGAACCTCCTCTACCAGGTCATCGGCAAGTTCACCGACCTCGACCTGCACCCCGACGTCGTGCCCAACCACAACATGGGCTACATCTTCGAGGAGCTGATCCGCCGCTTCGCCGAGCAGTCGAACGAGACCGCGGGTGAGCACTTCACCCCGCGCGAGGTCATCAAGCTGATGGTCAGCCTGCTGGTCGCACCGGATGCGGACGCCCTCACCGTGCCGGGTGTCGTCCGCACCGTCATGGACCCGGCCTGCGGCACGGGCGGCATGCTCAGCGCCGCCGACGAGCACATCAAGGGCTACAACCGGGACGCGACGGTCGAGGTGTACGGGCAGGAACTCAACCCCGAGTCCTGGGCGATCTGCCGGTCCGACCTCATGATCAAGGGCCAGGACCCGGAGAACATCCGCTTCGGCAACTCCTTCTCCGACGACGGCCACGCCCGCCGCAAGTTCGACTACATCCTGGCCAACCCGCCGTTCGGCGTTGAGTGGAAGAAGGTCAAGGACGAGGTCGAGTACGAGCACAAGTCGCTCGGCGACGCCGGCCGCTTCGGCGCGGGCCTGCCGCGCATCAACGACGGCTCACTGCTCTTCCTCCAGCACATGGTCTCGAAGATGAAGCCGGTCGACGTCAACGGCGGGGGCGGCTCCCGCATCGCCGTCGTCTTCAACGGCTCCCCGCTGTTCACGGGAGCGGCCGAGTCGGGCGAGTCCAACATCCGCCGCTGGATCCTGGAGAACGACTGGCTGGAGGCGATCGTCGCCCTTCCCGACCAGCTCTTCTACAACACGGGGATCTCGACGTACTTCTGGATTCTGACGAACCGCAAGGACAAGGATCACAAGGGCAAGGTCGTGCTGCTGGACGCACGCGACCAGTGGGTGAAGATGCGCAAGTCACTGGGCGACAAGCGCAAGGAGCTCGGCGACGGGACGAACGGGCGCCCGGACCACATCGGGGACATCACGCGGCTGTACGCGGAGGCGCTTCAGGTCGCGGGCGATCCGGAGCACCCGCTGCACGGCAAGGTGAAGGTCCTCTCCAACGAGGACTTCGGCTACCAGCGCATCACGGTGGAGCGGCCGTTGAAGCTGCGCTTCGAGGTGACGGAGGAAACGCTGGCGGCGCTGGAGGAGTCCAAGCCGATCCAGAGGCTGCCGAATGTTTCGGTTTTCTTCGACGCCATCGATTCGATGCAGGTTCGATCCTGGGCCACCAAGTCTGAAGCGTGGCTGGCGCTCAAGGACGCGGTGGTTCAGGCCGGGTTGACCTGGCCGACAGGCGCGCCGTTCAACAAGGCGCTGCGGGACGCGATCGGCGTACGGGACCCGGAGGGCGAGGTCCAGATGGTGAAGGGCAAGCCGGAGCCGGACCCGGACCTGCGGGACTTCGAGAACGTTCCGCTCGGCGAGGACGTCGAGGAGTACCTGAAGCGCGAGGTGCTGCCACACGTGCCGGACGCGTGGATCGACCACACGAAGACGAAGATCGGCTACGAGATCCCGTTCACGCGGCACTTCTACGTGTACAAGCCGCCGAGGCCGCTGGCGGAGATCGACGCGGAGTTGAAGTCGCTGGAGGCGGAAATTCAGGCGCTGTTGGGTGAGGTGACGGAATGACCACGGTGCTGGGCGTGTCCCTTCCTAATTCTTGGTCTGCCGCTCCGCTGAAGTACGTGACATCAATGCTGAATCGCGGGTCTGCTCCCGACTATGTGGATGCCGGACCCGTACGAGCCATCAGCCAGGCCTCGAACCAAGCCAGCGGTCTCGACTGGTCGCGCACTCGCTTCCATAATTTCAACGGAAACCCAAAGAATCTCAAGGGCCACCTGCACCCAAATGACGTGCTCATCAACTCCACAGGCACAGGCACTCTAGGCCGCATCGGATATTTTACCGCTCCGGCCGACGGGCTCCCATGCATGGCAGACAGTCACATTACGATCGCACGGGCAGAGCCCGACGAATTGGATGCCCGCTTCTCCTATTACTGGCTCAGTTCACGGCCATTCCAGGAGTACGTGCATGCGGCCCTCGTGGTCGGAGCAACAAATCAGATTGAACTTAACCGGGACCGGCTCGGTGACGCACCAGTCCCCCTCCCCCCACTGGAAAAACAGCGCCACATCGCCGACTTCCTCGACGCCGAGACCGCCCGCATCGATGCTCTCGTCAGCAGAAGGAAGATTCAACAAAAACTCCTCGTGGACCGCAGGGCGGCACTGAAGACTGAATGTGTAACATATTCCGGGACCGGAAAGGTCCACCATCCTCTATTGGGTGACATCCACCCAAATTGGCAGATTCTACCCCTCCGGCGAATTCTGCCAGCCATCAACGTGGGCGTTGTCATCAACCCGTCGCACTTTTTCACGGAATCTGGCGTTCCCTTCATTCACGGATTCAATGTGCGTGAGGGGTTCATTAGCTCCGACGGCATGAAGTTCATGAGCAGCGAGAGTAACGATCTGCACAAGCGATCGAAAGTCTACGTTGGAGATGTCCTCGTTGTGCGCGCCGGAGCCACTGCCGGACGGGCCGCCAAGGTGAGCGAAGGGTTCGGTGGGGCTAACTGTGCTTCAGTTTTGATTCTCAGGAAAAGCGAGGCGTTGGACGCGACATACTTGGAAACGTTCATTAACTCTGCCACCGGAAAGGGGCAGGTGTCTTTCTCTCAATACGGTGCAGCTCAGGAAGTGATCAGTGCAGGACAGGTTTCTTCCTTCTTCATCGCCCTTCCCTCAGTTAGCGAGCAGGTCGCGAGAGTGGCCAGACTCTCAGCAGCCACTGCTGAGACAGCTACTCTCGAGTCGGGACTCACACGCCAAGTCGCTCTCTTGTCTGAACGCCGCCAAGCCCTGATCACCGCCGCCGTAACCGGCCAGATCGACGTATCCACCGCCAGCGGGCGCAACGTAACGGACGGAGTGACCGCGTAGCCATGAGCCCCATCCACACAGAGTCCGCCTTCGGTGACGCCATCGTTGCCGCCATGGTGGAGCGCGGCTGGCGCGAGGCGCGCTCGCAGGACTACCAGGCCGATCTCGGTCTGGACACCAACGAACTCTTCACCTTCATCGGGGCGACCCAGCCCGACGAGTGGGACGAACTCCTCACCGTCTACGGCGGCGACCCGAACGAGGCACAGCGCGGGTTCGCCACTCGCCTGGACCAGGCCATCGCCACCAACGGGCTCCTCGATGTCCTCCGCAACGGCGTCAAGGACCGGGGTGTACTCCTCCGCGTCGCGTACTTCAAGCCGAACCTCGTCGCCCACGACTCCGTACTGGACGGCTACCGGGCCAACCGTCTCACCGTCGTCCGGGAACTCCGCTACGCGACGAAGCAGGCCGACTGGGGCAACGAACTCGACCTCACCCTCTTCCTCAACGGTATCCCCGTCGCCACCGCCGAGTTGAAGAACCCGCTGACCAGGCAGGGAGTGGAGCGAGCCAAAAAGCAATACCGCACCGACCGCGACCCCACCGAGCTGATCTTCACGCGCCGCGTCGTCGCAAACTTCGCCGTCGACCCGGACCTGGTCTTCGTCGCCACCCAGCTCAAGGGCAAGAACACCCACTTCCTCCCCCTCAACACCGGCTCCAACGGCCCCGGTCAGCCGGGCGGCGCCGGCAACCCGGCCCCCACCGCCTACGGCACGTACGCGACCTCCTACCTCTGGGAGCAGGTCTGGCAGCCGGACAACTGGCTGGACCTGCTCCAGCGGTTCGTTCACCTGCACAAGAGCAAGACGCCCGGCGGCGGCACGACGAAGACGATGATCTTCCCCAGGTTCCACCAGTGGGACGTGGTCAAGAAGCTCACCGCGCACGCCGCCACGCACGGCGCCGGGCACGACTACCTGGTCATGGCGTCGGCCGGCTCTGGCAAGTCGAACACCATCGGCTGGCTCGCGCACCGCCTCAGCGACCTGCACACCCCCACCGACTCCCGCGAACTCGACCCCGAGGCCGTCGTCAAGGGGCTCAAGCCGGGCGTTCCCGTCTTCGACAAGGTCATCGTCATCACCGACCGCCGGAACCTGGACGCGCAGCTCCGGGAAACGGTCGGCAGTTTCGAGCAGACCGCGGGCCTCGTCGTGAAGATCGACGAGAAGCACGGGGCGAAGGGCGAGCAGCTCGCCAAGGCCCTCTCCCGCGACACCGGCAAGATCGTCACCGTCACCCTGCACTCGTTCCCGGCGCTGCTCGACTACCTCCAACGCAACCCCACCGAAATCCAGGGCAGCCACTTCGCGATCATCGTGGACGAGGCGCACTCGTCGCAGTCCGGCGACGCCGCCACCGCCGTACGGTCCGCCCTGCGCGACCTCGGCCTGGACTCCGACTCGGACGACGCGGGCACGACCACGGTCAAGGCCGAGGACACCACCCTCGACGAGCAGCTCAAGAAGCGGGCCGAGCAGCGTTCCCGCGCCGCGAACCTCTCCTACTTCGCCTTCACCGCCACGCCGAAGGCCAAGACCCTCGAACTCTTCGGCACCCTCCAGGACATCGACGGCAAGGCGGCCTACCGGCCCTTCCACACGTACTCCATGCGGCAGGCGATCGAGGAAGGCTTCATCCTCGACCCGCTGCGCAACTACGTCACGTACAAAACGTACTGGAAGCTGGTGAACCAGAACCCCGACGAGCGGGAGGTCGACCCGTCGAAGGCGAACAGCCTGCTCGCCCGGTACGCGCTGACCCATGACTCGACGGTCGCCCAGCACGCCCAGGTGATCGTGGAGCACTTCGTGGCGCACAGCCGGGGCCGTCTCGGCGGGCGGGCCAAGTCGATGGTGGTGACGGCCTCGCGGCAGTCCGCCGTGCAGATGGCGCGCGCGATCAAGAGCTACATCAAGGACCGGGACTACGACACCAAGTACCCCGACCTCGGTGTCCTCGTCGCCTTCTCCGGCTCGCTCACCGTCGACGGCGAGGAGACCACCGAGCCGAAGGAGAACGGCGGACTGTCGGAGAGCGCGCTGCCGAAGGCGTTCGCGTACACGCGCGCCGACGACAAGGCCGCCCGAGCCGGCGGTCCGGGCCAGCGGGAGTACAAGATCCTGGTCGTGGCGGAGAAGTACCAGACCGGCTTCGACCAGCCGCTCCTCACGACCATGTACGTCAACAAGACGCTGACCGGCATCTCCGCCGTCCAGACCCTGTCCCGGCTGAACCGCACCGCCGAGCGCAAGACCCAGGCCGACCTGGCGGTCCTGGACTTCGTCAATGACGCCGAGGACATACAGGAGTCCTTCCGCCCGTACTTCGAGGAGGCGAACACCCTCCCCTCCGACCCCAACCTGCTCTACACCGCGCAGAGCCGGGTCATGCAGGCGGCGATCCTGTCCGGGCAGGAGATGGACGAGTTCGCCGCGGCGTACTTCGCCGCCAAGGAGAAGGCGGCGGGCTCGCAGTCCAAGTGGGAGAAGCTGCACGCCGAGCTGTACCGGCTGCTCTCCCCCGCCGTCGCCCGCTTCACCGCGCTGCAGGACAGCGCCGACGAGGACGACCAGGAGACGGCGGAGGGGTTCCGCGCCGACCTCAACGACTACGTCAGGAAGTACGGCTTCCTCGCGCAGATCGTCCCCTACCGGGACGCCGAGCTGGAACGGCTGCACCTCTACGGCCGCTACCTCCTCAACCGGCTGCCGCGCCGCGCGGACGGCGGCGTGGACATCGGCGAGGTCGACCTCAGCCACATGCGGGTGGAGAAGACCGGCGAGTACGACGTCTCCCTCACCCCCGAGGGGCCGGCGACGATGCCGGGCTTCGGCGACGGCTCGGGCGGCGCGAAGGAAGCGGAGAAGTCGCTGCTCTCCGAGCTGATCGAAAAGTTCAACGAACGGTTCGGCACCGAGTTCACCGAGCAGGACGTCATCCGCCCGTTCGAGGAGGCCAAGGCCGACCCGAAGGTGCGGGCGGCGGCCGTCGTCAACGACGAGGAGAACTTCGGCCTCGTCTTCGACAACGTCTTCGCGGACAAGATGGCCGACCACATCGACACCATCGCGGGCATGGGCCGCCAGTACTTCGGCCCCGACAAGGGCTTCAAGTCCAGCCTGGACCGCAGCGCCCGCAAGGCGGCCTGGCGGATGATCC
The DNA here is from genome assembly GCF_052216785.1 of Streptomyces sp. JW3. Classification (NCBI taxonomy): domain Bacteria; kingdom Bacillati; phylum Actinomycetota; class Actinomycetes; order Kitasatosporales; family Streptomycetaceae; genus Streptomyces; species Streptomyces sp. JW3. The sequence goes on from NZ_JBQOUX010000068.1 coordinate 13,080, forward strand.
GCCGCGAGGAGGGGTTGGACGACGACGTCTGATGCGTGCGCCCCGGTCGGACATGCCGGCCGGGGCGTCCGGAAGTACAGGTTGCCCTCGTCGTGAGGTGCGACAAATGGGGAGGGGTAAATGAACAACGCAGTGGACGAGTCCGGAGGATCTCGGCTCCAGAAGGCCGTCGAGACGATCGCCATGACACCGGCGGCAGCCGGGAAGGTCGTGGACGGTTACCGGACGGCCTTCGAGGACAAGAACGAGCGGAAGCCCGAGAGCCTGGAGGACAAGCGCCGGATCGCGGCCAAGATCATAGGCCGGTACTCCAAGATGTCGGCAGCCGCTGGGGCCGCCACCGCCGTCCCCAGCGTGATCCCGGGGGTCGGAACGGCGGTCGCCATCCTGGGCGGTAGCGCCACCGACGTCGCCATGGCGCTCAAGCTCCAGGTCGACATGTGCATGTGCCTGGTCGAGGTGTTCGAGACGGAGCTGAGCACCGAGGACAAGAAACATCTCGCCTTCACCCTCGCCCTGGCGGGTTCAGCGGAACAGCTGGCGTCGAAGGGCGGCAAGGCGGCGGTAACGAAGATCGCCGAGAAGCTGGTCTACCAGTATCTCTCAGGGCCCGCCCTGGTCACGATCAAGGAGTTGTTCAAGAAGGTCTCCATCACCTTCACCCAGAAGGCGATGGCCAAGGCGATCCCGGCCGGCGTGGGTGTCGCCTTCAGCAGCTCGACCAACTACGTGCTGACGAGGGTGGTGGGCAGGGTTGCCGTTGCCGTCCTGGCCAAAGACGTGAACTAGCTATGCGGTGGGGGCGGGGGTTTCAGGGGAGGGCGGCAGGGGATCCGCGACGAAAGTGCCCAGCCCGACCTCGCCCCGCGTCCACCCCTGCTCCCTGACATGCCGCATCGCCTTCGCCGCTGTCGCATTCACCACGCCGAACTCCTGGGCGATCTCCAGAGTGGAGGGCACGCGGCTTCCCGGCGGATACGTGCCGTTCTTGATGCGCTGGATGATCTCCGCTGCGATCTGCCGCCACAGGGGGCGTGTGCGGTCAAGCTCCATGACCCCAGCGTGGGTGACCACGGCATTCCGTGCATCCGTGGTTATCTGCGGTTATCTGCGGTTATCCACGCTATTCTAGGTCCGCAACGCAAAGCGGCCCCGACGGGAAGCGGCTACTTCCCTACCGGAGCCTCAGCCGACTGATTGGGAGTCGACCTATGCGCAGCCTACTGGCCGCGATCCTGACCCTCTTCCTGCCCGCCAGCGGTACCCACCGCTCCACAGCACCCCCACCACCACGGCCCCTCACCCCCTGTCCGCCCGCCCCGAAGTCCGCAGCCGTGATCACGTGTCCGCACCCGGCGGACGTCATCACCGCCGACCGCATGCCCCTGGTCCGGCCGTACGTCGTCGAATGGGAACGCGAGCGCGATGAACATGACCGGCGCCGCCTTCAGCGCGACCGGCGCCGGGCGGCGGTCCTGGCGACGCTGGGGCAGGACTACGTTCCGGTTTCGGTGCCGTGGGAGGTCGCCGCATGAGCGGGAGTACGTCGCGGCTGCGCAGTCTCGGCATCGACCCGGTCACCGGCAAGGAGGCACTGGCGGTCACCCGCCCCGGAGGCCTGCTCGCGGAGCTGGCCGACGCGCACGCGCTGAAGGCCGCCACTGTCCTGGTGACGGTCGTCGGCGCGGTGCTGGAGGTGGGGAAGGCGACGGACACCGAACTCGCCGCCTTCGTGACGCCGTTGCACGCCGCGCTCGAAGAATGCGTCGGCATCCTGGCAGCGGACAGGGAGTGACAACGGCGTAGAGATACGCCCCCTTGCGGCCGGTGGCGCCCGGAGGGTTCGTGCTGGGCGCCACCGGCCCACGTCCGCCGCTGTTCCTTGACCTCAGATCCGTATCCGGTCGTCACCCGCCTCGCCCACGTGGCACTCGGCTGCTGCCCGCCTCACTCCCGGATGACCGCGACGCACCGCCCACGGCCGAGCGGCAGCAAGCCGCCGCGAGGAGGCCCTGAACCACGATGCGGGAGGAGATCCTGACCAGCGAGGGCTGCGGCCAGGCGGCCTGACCGGGGCCTCGACGCGGGCGCATCCTGAGCAGGCGGTACGAAGGCGGCCCCGGTCGCCGCCCCACGGGGGAAGGGCGGCGACCGGGGCCGACGACTTCACGTCAGCGGGCTGACCAGCAGTGTTCACCGGTCTTGCGCGAGTTTGTACAGCTCGGCGAACAACCCGGCCGCATCCAGCAGGGACTCGAACGTCCCCGTCTCCACGATCCGGCCGCCGTCGAGGACGACGATCCGGTCCGCGATCCGGGCGTTGTCGAGGTTGTGGGTCACGAACACGGCGGCCTTGCCCACGGCGAGTCCCTTGAACCGGCGGATCACCAGATGCTCGGCCCGCGGGTCCATCGCGGATGTCGGCTCGTCCAGCATCAGCATGGCGGCGTCCCTGTAGAACGCGCGCGCGACCGCGATCCGCTGCCACTGCCCGCCCGACAGATCGGTGCCGCCCCAGTTCGAGCCGGCGACCAGCGTGTCCAGCCCGTACGGGGCCTTGTCGATGACGCTGTCCGCGCCCGCCGCGCGGGCCGCTTCCAGCAGGAGGGCGTCGTCACTGGTGAGGGGCTGGCCGAGGTGGATGTTGGCGCGCAGGTCCATGGGCCAGCGGGTGTAGTCCTGCGGCACGAGCCCGACCTTCGACCACACCCCGGCCGGGTCGGCCTCGGCGAGGTCGGTCCCGTCCCAGGCCACAGTGCCGGTGGTGGGCAGGTAGAGGCCGGTGAGGAGGCGGGAGAGGGTGGTCTTGCCGGAGCCGTTCTCGCCGACCAGGGCGATCAGTTCGCCCTGGCGCAGGGTGAGGCTGACGCCGTCGACCGCCGGGGTGTCGGCGCCCGGGTATGCGTACGTGATGTCCTTCGCCTCGATCACGCGCGGGGCGCCGGCCGTGATCGCCTTGGTGCCGCGAACGGCGCGCAGGGTCTTCGCGTGGCGCAGGAAGGACTGCCAGTCCTCCAGGTAGAGGCTGGTGCGGAAGGTGCGGGCGGCGGCCATCACCAGCGATGTCAGCGCCCCGGTGGAGGTCCGTACGGCGACGACGGCGGTCGCTGCGACGGCGAGGTCCATCCGACCGGTCGCGGCGAGCCACCCGAGCGCCGCCCAAGTGGCGGCGAGCATGAGCCCGCTGGCGGCGGAGCCGACCAGGGTCACGCGCAGCACGCGGGGGGCCGCCTGACGGTGGGTGGTCTTGATCCGATCGGTGATCTCCCGGTACCAGGTGGTGAGGAAGCCGGACATGGTGGCGGCGCGGACCTCGGCGGCGGTACGGCGGTCGGTGGAGTAGTACCGCAGCAGGTAGCGCAGATGGTTGTCGGAGATGTTCTGGAAGTCCGCCCGGTGCCGGATGCGCGCGGTGGTCACCGCGGCGGCGCCCTTGGGCACCACCGCCAGCAACAGAAGCGGCAGCAGCAGCGGGTGCAGCACCGTCAGCACAGAGGCGGCGGCGACGAGCTGGGCGAGCGCGGAGACCATGGCCTGCGCGTCGCGGATCAGGTCCTCAGTCGCCTCCGCGCCCTTGCCGGCGGCCTGGAGGCGGTCGGTGAACCCGGGCCGGTCGTACGCCTCCAGCTCGACCTGCGGGGTTGCGGCGAGAATCTGCAGGTCGGCCTCGGTGGCGACCTCCGGGGCCAGGCGGGCGGCGGCGTACACGGCGAGTGCATCGGCTCCGGCCCGCACGGCGGTGGCCACGGCGGCGACGACGAGCGCAGGCGTCGCGGCGCTCACCCGCGCGGCGACGTCCCCGCCGCCGAAGAGGTGGTTCATCGCGCCCGGGATGGCGGCCAGGGCGACGGCGGCGGAGACGGCGACGACGAGCTGGGTAAGGCCCAGCCAGATCATGGCCGGGCGGTCGGCGGCCCAGCCGAGGCGTACGGCGGCGGCGAGGGTGCGCGGGAGGCGGGAGGCCATCCGCCACCAGGTCGCAGTGGCGATGTCCTCGGCGTGCGGGTCGGACTGGTAGCCGACCTGCTGGGCCGGTGCGGCGGGGGGTTTCGGGGCGGGTGAGGAGTCGGTCACCCGCCCCATCCTCGCGGGGCCGGCGGGGCGCGAGGGGCCGATTGCGCCGAAGTCGCCCAGCCGGTGGAGAAGGCGTCTACAGCGCCCGCAGGGCCAGCTCGACGGCGGTGATCAGATACAGGCCCGTACGGTACGGCGCCGCGTCCTCGGGCGACAGGGCGGCCCGCTCGACGGCCTCCGCGAGCACCGCGGCGTCAACGAAACCCTGCTCGACGAGGTGGAGCTCCTTGCCCCAGCCGCGCAGCAGCCCGGTCGCGTGGCGGTGGACGGCGGTGTTCATCAGATGGCCGAAGTTCTCCCGCAGCGGCGGGTTCACCACGTCCTCGGGCAGGCCGCGGGCGGCGAGCCGCCGGTGCAGCAGATGCTTGTCCGTCTTCCACATGGTCGGCAGGCGGTGCCCGAAGCGGACCATGTCCGCGTCGGTGAACGGCGCGACCGTCCACAGCCCGCGCCGGGCCATCAACGGGGTGGCGACCTCCAGGGCGATCAGCGCGGTCTCCGGCGCCACGGTCGCCGGGGAGATCCCCGTGTCCACCTCACCCAGCAGGTCCCGCACCCGCTCGCCGCACCAGGACGACGCGACGGGCGTCCGGGCGGGTGTGCCGGCGGTGCGACGGGTGCGGGCGACCTCGTCGCCGCCGAACCCGGCCGCCACCGTGTGGACGCCGCGGGCGCGCAGGGCCTGGGCGAGCGCGTCGGCGGCCTCCAGGTGCGGCTCGTCCAGCGGGCTGACCGCCCCTGCCCGGGAGCGTCGCAGGCCGCCCGGGGACAGCGCCAGATGGTCGCCGGCCCGCACGGTGACATCGGCGGCGAAGCCGGTCCGCTCGATGACCGCCCGGCGCCGCGCCTCCTGCTGAGGCCCGGCCTCGCCACCGATGAGCATCGCGCACGGCGTGATCGCCCCCGGATGCGCGAGGGCGAGGGAGATGGCGAGGTTGGTGGAGTCCATACCCCCGGACAGCTGGGCCGCCGTCTGCTCCGGGGCGACGGGCCGCTTGGCGAACACGTGGTCGGTCAGGGCCCCGAAGGCGCCGACGAGTTCCGCCTCACCGACCTGGTCGGCGAGGTCGGAGGGCTGGGCGTGCTCGGCCGCTGCCGGGTAGAGCAGGCGCAGGCCCTCGGCGTCCGCGTACGCGGTGGAGCGCTCGGAGAGCCACCCACGCCCACGCGCTCGCCAAGACCGGTCAGACCCGCCATGCTCTCGCCGACGTCCAGCTCGCCGAGACCGCGCTGGCGGCCAGGGCCGGGGACGAGGTGCCGTTCTGGGCGCTGGTGTGGGGCCCACCGGCGGCCACCGTCCACTCCCGTACGGCGAAGGTCTTCGAGACCCTCGGCGATCGCCCCAACGCCGCACAACGGTACGCGACCGCGGCGGCGAGCAGGCCTGGGGCGACGTACGCGCGGATCATCGCCCTCGATCTGGTCGCCCAGGCCGAGCAGCAGGCCAAGCAGGGCAGTATCGAGCAGGCGTGCGGCACCTGGGGGCGCGCGATCGACACCATGGCCGGGGTGAAGTCCACGCGGACCCTCAAGGCCGTCCGCTCCCTGCGCTCCGACCTTCGCCCTTACCGGGCTCGCGGCGTACGGGTCGCGGCCGAGCTCGACGAGCGTGCTCGCGTCTTCCTCGCCCACGCCTGAGTCGAGGAACATCGGTACAGCGATTACTGACTTCGGCCTGTCAGGGGGAGGTTGGATCGTCGAGAATCAGGCCGGTTCCGACTACGCGGAGGGAGCGGGGGTTTCAGGGAAGGGCGGAAGGGGATCGGCCACGAACGAGCCTCGTGCGCGCACGGTCACCACCAGCCCCCGGTCCCGAAGGATGTTCAGAGCACGGCGGACGGTACCCGGACCGACTTTGTAGTCGTGCGTCATCGTCAGCTCTCCCGGCAGCCGGGTGCCGGGCGCGTACTCACCGGAACGGATCTTCCGCTCAATGATCGCGGCCAACTGCTCATACACGTACTGCGGCGAGTCAGGGCTGATCGTGTCCACGTTTTGACCGTAGAGCGCCACTCTCTACTACGCATTACCTAGCACCACTACCAACTACTACCAACTACTACCCACTACTGCCGTTGCAGCGGTAGGGTTCAGAGGGAACAAAGACGCCCCGGCGGGAAGGTTCAGAGCTTCCCGCCGGGGCTGAGCCGACTGACAAGGAGTCGACCCATGCGCAGCCTACTGGCCGCGATTCTGACCCTCTTCCTGCCCGCCCGCGGTACCCACCGCTCCACAGCACCCCCACCACCACGGCCCCTCATCCCCTGTCCACCCGCTCCACAACCCTCGCCCCTGAGCACGCGTCCGCACCCGGCGGACGTCATCACCGCCGACCGCATGCCCCTGGTCCGGCCGTACGTCGCCGAATGGGAACGCGAGCGCGATGAACATGACCGGCGCCGCCTACAGCGCGACCGGCGCCGGGCGGCGGTCCTGGCGACGCTGGGGCAGGACCACGTTCCGGTTTCGGTGCCGTGGGAGGTCGCCGCATGAGCAGGAGTACGTCGCGGCTGCGCAGTCTCGGCCTGGACCCGGACACCGGCAAGGAGGCCCTGGCGGTCACCCGCCCCGGCGGCCTGCTTGAGGAGCTGGCCGACGCGCACGCGCTGAAGGCCGCCACTGTCCTGGTCACGGTCGTCGGCGCGGTGCTGGAGGTGGGGAAGGCGACGGACGCCGAGCTCGCCGCCTTCGTGACGCCGTTGCACGCCGCGCTCGAAGAATGCGTCGGCATCCTGGCAGCGGACAGGGAGTGACAAGGGCGTAGAGGCAATCCGACCGCAGGGCCGGTGGTGCCGTGGGTGCCCCGGGGTTCTCCTGGGCACCCACCATGCACCGACCGCAGGTCCATGTCGCACCCCGAACTCTGGACGGCATCCTGACGCACCGGCCACACTTGACCCCTGACCGTGACTGTTCACACGCACACCGGGGGCAAGGTGCCGCAGGAGGCGATCTCCGACCGTTACGAACTCCTGGAGGAGCTCAGCCACGGCGGCATGGGTGACGTGTGGCGCGGTTACGACGCCGTGCTCGACCGGCCCGTCGCCGTGAAGCTCATCCGGCAGGCGTCGGTCACCTCCCCGCAGTTGGCCGAGGAGTTCGCCAAGCGCTTCCGTCGCGAGGCCCGCATCACCGCGCGCATCCAGCACCCCGGTGTGCCGCAGGTGTACGACGCGGTGCTCGACGCGTCGTACGAGCGGCTGTTCCTGGTGATGGAGCTGGTCGACGGCGTACCGCTGTCCGCCTACCTCGACCCCGGCCGGCCGCTGCCGGTCAGCTGGGCCGTCGCCGTCGCCGCGCAGGTCGCGACCGTGCTGTCGTACGCGCACGATGTGCCGGTGATCCACCGGGACCTCAAACCTGGCAACATCCTCGTCGCCCGCGACGGCACCGTGAAGGTCCTCGACTTCGGTATCGCGGCGATGCTGCGGACCGACGTCACCAAGCTGACCGCCACCGGCAGCCCCATCGGCACCCACCAGTACATGTCGCCCGAGCAGGTCCGCGGGGGACGTATCACCCCGCAGACGGACCTGTACGCGCTCGGCTGTGTACTGCACGAACTCCTCAGCGGGCGGCTCGTGTTCGAGGCGGAGAGCGAGTACCTGCTGATGTACCAGCACGTCAACGCTGCCCCCGCCCCGCTGCGACAGCTGCGGCCCGACGTTCCTGAGGCGCTGGAGGAGCTGGTCCTGCATCTGCTGCGCAAGGCGCCCGAGGCGCGGCCCGCCGACACGCAGGAGGTGTACGCGCGGCTGCTGCCGTTCCTCCCGCCGCCGGGCCAGGAACCCGGCACGGCGGATACGGGGCCGGCCGGTGCGCCCGACCCGACGGGCGTGTTCCGTCGCCCGTTCGCGCCTCGCGCCCGCGCCCAGGCCCCGGCGCCCGGCGGTCCGGCGCCGACGGCCGTCCTCCCGGAAGCCCCGCCGGTGCCCGTCCCCGCCCGGCTGCGCGAGGACATCAAGGAGGCGTACGCCCACTCCGACGCCCTGCTGGAGGAGGAGCGGTTCGCGCAGGCCGTCGAGGTGCTCGGCGAGGTCGTCGAACCCGCCGCCCTCGCCCTCGGCTCCGAGAGCAGGCAGGTCCTGGCGCTGCGCCGGCAGCGGGCGGCGATCCGCCTCCTCGGCGGCGACTACCGGGCCGCCCTGCCCGAGTTCGACGCCCTCGCCGACGCCTACGCCCGTATCGCCGGGCCCACCGGCGAGCAGGCCCGCGCCTGCCGCGCCCAGGCGGCCCGCTGCCGCGCCGAGCTCGGCCAGGTCACCGACGCGCTGGCCGCGCTCCAGGATGTGCTGAACGTCGTGCGTGCCGTCGACAGCGACGTGAGCGAGGAAGCCGTGGAGCTGCGGCACAACATCGGGATGCTGCTGCTCGCCCAGGGCCGGACCGCCGAGGCGCGGCAGGTGCTCGAACCACTGCACCAGGACATGTGCATGGTGTTCGGCCCGGAGGACGAGATGACCGTCGAGATCGCCGAGGCGCTCGCCGTGATCCGCCTCGACCTCGACGGTCCGGCTTCCTGACCCGCTCCGTCCAGGCGCGGCATCGCCACAACCATGCCGCTCTGCGGCGGTCGGAAGGACGGCAGACAGTACGCTCCAGCGGGATCGGGCCTGCGGCACAGTGTCCGGGAGGTGCTTCATGACGGCCGAGATGGTGGCCCCGGCTTGGATGCATGAGCAGATCACGGCGGAGGAGTACGAGTCGTGGTCCGAGGAGCAGTGCGCCGGTATCGAGACCGTGGACGGGATGATCGTCGTGCGTCCCAGTGCCTCCAAGCGGCACAACCGGCTGGCGCGGATTCTGGCGAACTCCCTGGATGCCGCCGCGGTCCCGGAGTGGAACGCCGACACGGATCTCGACGTCCGGCTTCAGGACGTCCCGCTCACCAATCACCGCCCGGACGTCCTCGTGTACCGCGCGGACACGATCGACATCACCCCCACTCCTCCTGAGCACGTGCTGCTGGTCGTGGAGGTGGTGTCGCCGGGCTCGGAGACCACCGACCGGATCGTGAAGGTCGACCAGTACGCCAAGGCGGGCATCGGCTTCTACCGGTGGATCGAGCAGGCCGCGACAGGCGCTCCTCTCGTATACGTCTACTTCTCGACCCCCGCGGCGTAGACCTACCGGGACGGAGACGTCTTCACCGGCGTCCTCGAGGTCGCGGTCCCCTTCCCGGTGGAGGTCGACCTCGGTCAGGTCTGACCACGCACTGCTTGGCAGTCGACGATGCATGAGCGATGCGTGAGCGATGCGTGAGCGGACTGCCCGGTGTCGCCGATTTGAATCCTGCCGGGGGCACCGGCTGCGCAGCTGGTCAGAAGGGATCCTCCGGCTCCTCGTTCTTCTCGGACGGGGAGCCTCGCTCCCGCAGGCAGCAGGGCGGCAGGTGTCGTGTGGGGATCAGGTCGGCTTTCTCAGGCCTTGTTGTCCAGCATCTCCATGATCTCGTCGCAGTAGACCTGGAAGGCGCGCTGTTCCACCGTGGTCACCACGGACATCCGGTTGTGCACCATGGGGTTGCGCACCTTCGCCAGGAGGGTGAACCGCTCGTTCCAGTAGTTCTTGTCCTTCTTCAGGAACGGTCCGAACAGGTCCCAGTGCGATGCCATCAGGTCGTACAGGTCCCTCGGGTAGGTGAAGTCCAGGATGCGGGTGGATCCTCGGGCGCCGAAGGACCGCAGTTCTCGGGCCTTGAGCTCCTCGCAGTGATCGAGCATGGCGACCAGCTTGGGGCGGACTTTGCGCAGCCCGGTGGGCCAGTCGGTGCCGTACCTGTCCTCGAAGACGGACTCGATCAGGTCGCGGACCCGCCGCTCCACGGTCATCCAGTTGTCCCAGTGGCCCAGCTTCCGCCCGATCAGTACGAGGAACTGCTGGAAGTCGTCGGAGAAGGCCCGGTATCCGCCCTCCCGTACCCTGATCAGCCCTTGCTGCAGCAGGGACTGGGCGTCGTCCGGGGTGACGACGAGTTGCGGGCCGAGGATCACCTCCAGCAGCGCGCGCAGCCGGCCGTCCGCGCGCAGTAACTCTTCGAGATCGCGGTAGTAGTACTGGAACTCGGCGGGCAGCGCGGGAGCCAGCCCGTCGAGCGCGTCCAGGAGGCGCACCGGGCCGCCTCGAGCGGCACTGCACACCCGGTCCAGGAGCACGCTCGCCAGATAGGGGTGGCCACCGGTCAGGTCGTCCAGTCTCGCGACGGCTCGGCTGCCCGGGTCGTCATCCGGATCCGGCGAGGCGCCCGGCACCCGGGAGGTGAGAGCGCCCAGTTCGGCGGTGTCGAAGCAGGTCAGGAACAGGGAGCGGAAGATCCCCGGGAAAGTGGACTCGTCGGGGTCGGCCATGTCGACGATCTCGCGGAGTTCCCGCCGGGACGTGGTGACCAGGCCGATGTTCCAGTCCAGGTTGTAGGCGATCTCCCGGAGGGCCTGGAACGTGCCCGGCTCGGTCTTGAACACGTCGCGGGCCGCGTCGAACTCGTCCAGGATCAGCACGACCCGCCATCCGCGCCGGCGTACCAGGCGGAGGAATTCCTGGGTCTCGCTCTGCGCCTGGGCCCAGGGAAGACCGGGCTCCACGGCCCTGTGGTAGGCGTCCGCGGTCCGCCGGTCGATCTCGGCCGACCGCTCGGTCAGGGCGTCCCAGACGTCGTCGGACAGTCTGCGGAACACCTGCTGCACTCCGGCCTGGGTCCGTACGTTCATCCATACCGGCAGCAGCTGGGGGAACGCCACCCGGGCCTCGGGGCGCATGAAGACGTGGTAGGCCAGACTGGACTTGCCGATCCGCGGCGGACCGATGATGGCGGTGGCGCCGGCGGTCGGCTGGGACAGGACCCGCTCCCGCAGGACCTCGATGGGGCCGGAGCGGCCCACGTGCCCGTCGCCGTGGACGGGATGCCCGACGGTGGCGAAGGGATTGTTGGACGTTCTCTGTGCCATGTCTGCCACGGCCGCTACGCCTTCCTGTGCCAGAGCCATTCCGCGAACAGCCCCACCTTGATCCGGTAGCGGTCCTCGGACTCGCGCACGACCACGTCGCGGCGCAGCAGGTCTTCGATGACGCGGGGGCCTTCGGGTAGTTCGCGGGCCTTGCGGCCGTCGAGGTGGAGGTCTCGCCGGTGTCCCGTCAGGCTGCCTTTGAGGACCGCCAGTATGGTCTCGTCCGACAGGTCGCTGACGTCCGCGTCACCGGGAGTGAGGAGATTGTCGAACTGCTCCTGCAGCAGCGCCCGGTCCCCGCTGACCAGCGCCGCCGCGACGTTGTCCACGTCGGCGGGACCGATCAGCGGCTGGCGTTCGACGTTCATGTGGTGGACGAGGCGGTTGCAGAACAGCTGGATGTAGTAGGGGCTCCGGGCGGTCAGTTCGATGACCCGCTGGACGGAATCGCCGCGATAGCGGCTCTCGCCGTTGTCCAGGGCGATCGGTTCGGTGATCAGTGCCTTGGCGGGCCCCCCGTCGAGATAGGACACCGGCTCCTGCCGGGCCACCTGGAACTCGTTGGGGTACGCCTTGAGGAAGCGGGGCATCAGGTCGTTGCCCACCACCACGCTGCTGAACAGCTTGCTCTCCAGCATGGCCTTCCAGGACTTCATGAACTCCCGCGGGAGATCGCCGCGCTCGATGGCACCGTAGAGGACGGTGAACTCGTCCAGCAGCAGCACCATCCGCCAGCCCCGGTAGGCGTCACTGCGGTGCATTCGCCGCAGGATGTCCCGCATGTAGTCGTCGAAGTGGATCTGCGGCGAGCCGCTGTCGATGAACTCCCGCAGCACGGGCCGGGGGAGGTCCAGTCCCGGGAGCCCGGCGTCCTCCAAGTCCTCCAGGCGCCGGTAGAAGGCGTTCGAGATCTTGTACAGCAGGCCGGCGTGCGTCAGGTTGGTGGCGAGTTCGCCCATGCTGAACTTCGCGGCCAGCACGGGCGGTTTGAGTGCCTGTTGCAGATGGTGCAGGACCGACGACTTTCCGACGCGTTTCTGCCCGTAGATCACCACGCACTTGGCGTCGGCCCGCTCCAGGGAGTCCACGAGAATCTGGATCAGCGGTCCACGGCCGTAGAACATCTGCTCGTCCTCGACGGGAGCGCCCTCGGCGTACGGGTTGCGGATCGGTTTCCAGTCCTGCGAGTCGTTCAGTCGCAGGGGCAGCGTCCGCGGTTCGGTGACGACGCGCCGGTCGGAGCGGACCATGAACTCCAGGCTGTAGTGGAGCGTCAGGACTTGCTCGGCCACGGCCCGGGGCGTCACCACCAGCGGGAGCGTGCAGGTCTCGGTCTGTTCGTCGCGCAGGCTGTGAGCGACCGGTATGGGCTCGGCCACCGGCTGGTAGTCGTCCGTGTTGTCCAGTACCCGCAGCATCACGTCGACGGCGGGGCTGCGCCGGGGCAGGTTCTTGACGCTGAGCTGTACGTGGATGGTGAACGCGGCGCTGGGCGCGTAGCTGGACAGCACCTGGGTCACTTCGAGATCGGTCGGTTCGGCGGCCCGCTGGACATCCGCGAAGTGGCCGGCGAGCGCCTGGTCCAGCTTGGTCAGCAGCGGTACCAGGTATTCCAGGCTCAGCCGGGTCGGATACGCCTCGATGGTGGCGACCAGCTCCCGCACGGCGGTGCGGATCTTGGACTCCAGCCGTTCCTGTTCCAGGTACGAGGGCTGGTCCAGGTAACCGTGGATGTCGGCCAGGGTGGTGGCCACCTTCTTGAGGCGGTCGATGTCGAGGGGTGTGCTGGGCGCCAGGCCCCTGGCGCGCTCCAGCAGTTGCTGGTCCTCGGCCAGGGCGCCCAGAGGTTCGCTGCGATTCAGCGGCAACTGGAGCGACTGACGCTGTGCGTCCAGCTCTTGGCGCAGCTTGCGCAGTGCCTCCTGCCACAGCTCCGCGTAACCGTCGTGCGCGCCCGACGGCTCGGTCTCACCCAAGTAGTCGCACAGTTGCCGGAACAGGATGTCTCTGATGGGGGCGACTCGGAACGTACGGGAGACGATCTCGCGCCGTACCCGGTCGGAGCCGTTGGTCATCAGGCTGAGCAGGCCGAACGTCAGTGGTTTGTGCAGGCTTTCGTCCTCCAGGACCCACTGGAGCGACTTCTCGAACGTCGGGCGGGATTCCGGCTGCGGCCAGTCGGGGTCGAGGTACGACCGGACGAACTGCTTCACCTTCAACTCGCCCATGTCGTCCCACCCGCCCAGTGCCACCGCTTCGGCGTAGTAGGTGCGGGTGACGTCTCCGTGCCGGCGCTCGGCCGTGCAGAGGTCGCCCATGGCCGCGCCGAAGCTCCGCAGCGACTTGTGGAAACGGCCGTCCTCGGACTGGTTGAGATCTCGCAGGATGCGCGCCACCGACAGGTTGTAGGCGGCGCGGTCGGCGGATCTCCGCGATCCGAGGGTGCGGATGAGATCGTCGAGTTCCTGAACGTCCCGCTCGCTCAGGGTTCCTTCCTGGACACGTGCCGGGTTGACTCCGGCGTACTCGCAGCGGTCCAGGTGGAGCAGGAGGATGGGACTGATCGAACCGGGCTGTTCGGGCTTCCAGTCGCTCTTGGCGAGGAGCTGGTCGATCTTGTCCCAGATGCCTGATCGTTCGGCCTTCTCGACCTCTTCCCAGAGGCTGCGGAACTCCGGGTTCCGGGGACCGTGGTTGAGCAGGCGCTGTACCGCTCCCTTGGCCCGCTCGGCGTCCCGAAGCCTTCGGTACAGCACGATCAGGCGCTTCAGCAGGCCGGTCCGGGTCTGCTTGGAGTGCTCCCGCTTCAGGAGCACCTCCAGAAGGCGAGCCGCTTCGTCCCAGTTGCCCTTGTCGCTCAGGATCGTGATGATCATGTTCTGGTGCGGCAGGATGTCCTGGACGACGACACTCGGGTCCCGCAGCAGTTCGAGCGCCTCGTCACTGCGCTTGTAGCGGTGCAGCCCCCAGGCCAGGCTGCGTCGGGCCCGTTCGTTGTTCGGGTCCTCCGTCAGGGCCTGCCGGTACAGCTGCTCGGCTTTCGGCCAGTCCTTTTCCTGGGTGTCGGCATGCTGTGCCCGCACATATGCCGAACGGCGGTGCCGGGGCACCTGCGACTGGGCGGTGCGCTTCGACGGCGGGACGGCCGGTATTCGCGCGACCTTCTCGCGCTGGACGATTGCCGCGATCTCCATCAGTTCGGCATGACCGGGGTGGCTCGCCAAGGCGTTCTGCGCGATCTTCAGCGCGGCGCCGAGGTTTCCCTGATTGAGCTGATTGCGTGCGGCCGCCACATGGAGCTGAGGCTCCTTCGGCCCGGCGGTCCGCTCCGTCCCGCCGTCTGTCCCTCCTGCCCCTCCTGTCCCGCCAGTCCCGCCTGTCCCGCCACCTGTTCTGCCGCCGGGCTTCGCCTGGGGCTCAGGAGCATGGTGCGAGGCCGGCTCCGGAACGGGGCCGGGCCTGCCGCTCTGGGACGGGTGCGCGCGCGGGGTGGTGACCGCCGCCGCTTGCCGGGTCTCCGGTGGCGCAGCGAGGGGCCGCTCCCCGGTGCCCGGGTCGAGGACTTCCAGGACCCGGCGCAGGTCGTCGGGCGACGGTGCCGAGGAGTTCAGCAACGGTTCCAGCGGTGCGGCCAGTTCCGGGGGAGAGAGCCGGGAGACGAGATAGAGACCGGCCCGGGTGGCCACCCGCCGGTGGACGGGGTTCTCCTCTACGGCGGCTCCGAGCGCCGACGCCGCCGTGCGCGCGTCGCCCTCATGCAGCACCAGGGACAGGAACAGCCGCAGCAGTTCATCGTCGGTGTGACCGGCGGGGCTCAGCCTCAGGGCTTCGCCGAGTGCCGCCACCGCCTCTCGGCCACGGCCGTTTCGGATGCGCAGCACCGCCAGGTCCCAGGCGTAGCGGTCGCCGCAGGACACGGCCTCCGCCATCCATGCCTCGGCCTGGTGTCGGGCTGCTTCCGAGTCGACCCGGTCGAGAAGCAACAGGGCGGCGAGGTGGAACGCCGGCGGGTAGTCGCACGCCGCCGCGGCCGCGGCCAGGTCGCGTATCGCCCCCGGCGCACGTGACGGTTCGCCCAGCCTCCGGGCCGACTCCAGGCGATTCTTGGCCCGGTTGATATGGCCTTCGATTTCTTTGACCTCGGTGTACCCCAGTTCCATCGAGGAATCGAGCGCGAACACCGGTGCGGTCAGCCGAGCCTGCCCCATGTCCATCGCGAACTCGCCTTCCAGCGCGCCCCACGCGGCGGACAGCACCACGGGCTCGGGTTCGGGCGGGGGCGGGGGTACGGGGGGTTCCGGTGGAGCGGGTCTCGCGACCGGCGCAGGCGGGCTCATGGCCTCAAGCTGCTCGATCGCGGTGGCTCGCAGCAGGGTGGGCCCTTTGTCGGTGACGAGCACCAGGCTGTCGGTTCCGACCGCCTCCAGACGCCCCCGAGCAGACCGCCCCCCGGCGAGATAAATCACGACATCCGTACCCACGGGGTACCACTGTTGGATCATCCCCAAGTCCACAGGAACACCATAGCCGAGGTCACACCCGGAGTAACCAGGAAAATGCACATCCGTGAACCGGCCGCGGAACAGGCGCCGACCCGCCCGGCCGGAACGGCATCCGCGGCAGCGCCACGGAACTACGCCGCGCACCAGGTGCCAGCCGCGCGGGCACGGAAATCTGTATCCGCGGGGGGAGGGTTTGCCGAATTTCGCGGGCAGTTTTCATGGGGCGACGGGCCGAGTGTAATTACTCAACACGCATGGTCCGGCGCAACGTGCTACTGTCGATCTCAGTTGCAGTTGTGGTTCCCGCATTCCTTTTGGTACCGGTGCTTTTTCCGGGCAGGGTGATCATCGCGGCGACGTGGTATTCGCGGAGTGCGGATACTGATTCACCCCGAAGGAGAAAAAGACATGGCTACTGGCACCGTGAAGTGGTTCAACGCGGAAAAGGGCTTCGGCTTCATCGAGCAGGACGGTGGCGGCGCCGACGTGTTCGCCCACTACTCGAACATCTCTGCCCAGGGCTTCCGTGAGCTGCTCGAGGGCCAGAAGGTGAGCTTCGACATCGCGCAGGGGCAGAAGGGCCCGACGGCCGAGAACATCGTCCTCGCCTGACGCCTGCGCGTATTCGTAGCTGGGGCCCGCATCCTTCGGGGTGCGGGCCCCAGCTGCATTTTCAGGGTTTTCAGCTGCGTTCCATTCGGCTCGTTCTTGCGATTCTTCATGCCGCTTTCCAGGTCATGCGGGGATTCCTTGATATGTGCCGCACCGCAATCAAGGAAGCAAGGAAGGTTCCGTATGAACCATGCACGTCCCACCCAACGGTTCCGTTCGACGAGTTCGACGAGTTCGGCGAGTTCACGTAGTTCGGCGGGGGCGCGGCGGCGGCCCGCCGCGCCCCAAGGCGAGTTCGCGCTGCCCAGGACGGTCACCCCGGCGTTGCCCGCCGTGGACGCTTTCGCCGATCTCGACATGCCCGCCGCGCTGCTGGCCGCGCTCGGGTCGCAGGGCGTCACCGTGCCGTTCCCCATCCAGGCGGCGACGCTGCCCAACTCGCTGGCCGGGCGGGACGTACTCGGCCGGGGCCGTACCGGTTCCGGCAAGACCCTCGCCTTCGGGCTGGCCCTGCTGGCCCGTACCGCCGGTCGCCGTGCCGAGGCCCGGCAGCCGCTCGGGCTGGTCCTGGTGCCGACGCGGGAGCTGGCGCAGCAGGTCACCGACGCGCTCACGCCGTATGCCCGAGCGGTGCGGCTGCGGCTGGCCACCGTGGTGGGCGGCGTGTCGATCGGCCGGCAGGCGAGCGCGCTGCGCGGCGGGGTCGAGATCGTCGTCGCCACGCCCGGACGGCTCAAGGACCTCATCGAGCGCGGCGACTGCCGCCTCGACCAGGTCGCTGTCACCGTCCTCGACGAGGCCGACCAGATGGCCGACATGGGCTTCATGCCGCAGGTCACCGCGCTGCTCGACCAGGTGCGCCGGGACGGTCAGCGGATGCTGTTCTCCGCCACCCTCGACCGCAACGTCGATCTGCTCGTCCGCCGTTACCTGAGCGACCCCGTCGTGCACTCCGTCGACCCGTCGGCCGGGGCGGTGACGACGATGGAGCACCACGTGCTGCACGTGCACGGCGCCGACAAGCACGCGGCCACCACCGAGATCGCCGCCCGCGACGGCCGGGTGCTCATGTTCCTGGACACCAAGCACGCCGTCGACCGCCTCACCGAGCACCTCCTGAACAGCGGGGTCCGGGCCGCCGCCCTGCACGGCGGCAAGTCGCAGCCGCAGCGCACCCGGACGCTGACGCAGTTCAAGAGCGGGCACGTCAGCGTGCTGGTGGCGACCAACGTCGCCGCGCGCGGCATCCACGTCGACAGTCTCGACCTCGTCGTCAACGTCGATCCGCCGACCGACCACAAGGACTACCTGCACCGCGGCGGCCGTACCGCCCGGGCCGGTGAGTCCGGAAGCGTCGTCACCCTGGTCACCCCGAGTCAGCGCCGGGCCATGAGCCGGCTGATGGCGACGGCCGGCATCGTGCCGCAGACCACTCAGGTGCGGGCCGGCGCGGAGGCCCTGCACCGGATCACCGGCGCCCAGGCGCCGTCCGGCGTCCCGGTCGTCATCACCGCGCCGGCCGCACCCGAACGGCCGGGGCGCGGTTCCGGGTCCCGCGGCCGGCGCCGCCCCGCTTCGGCGGCCCGGCGGGCGGCGTCCGCGCGGCGCTCCGCCACCGGCACGGCAGCGGCCTAGGCGCCGGCACCGGCGGCCGGGGGCCCGGCCCGTGGTCGACGGACACGGCAGCGCGCCGGGCGTGCTCGCCCGCACCCACTGAACCCCCGTCTTCTTTTCTCTGTGAGGCATCATGCGCTGTGTCATCGCACGCTTCCCGTTCGAGCTCACCAAGGAACGCGTGCTGGAAGCGATGAAGGGCGTCAAGCCCGAGCCGGTCAACGGCGACTACGTGATCGTCGGGCGGCGGCACTACCCCGTCAAGCAGGTCGGCCAGGTCGTCACCCGGCAGGACCGCCGCGACTTCAGCAGCGGCGAGGTGCTCCGGGCCATGACGCAGCTCGGCTTCACCTGCCGTACCGCGCCCGCGCCCACGGCCGCGGTCGCCAGGATCGTCGACCCGCTCCAGCGGGCCTCCGCGATGCTCGGCATCACGCGTTCCGTCTGATCCCCGGGCGGTTGTCCTGATCACTGGGCGACTGTCCCGATCCCCGGACGGTCGCCCCGATCCCCGGGCGGTCGTCCGGGTCAGGCGTCCGGCCCGCGGCCGGCTCCGGCGGTACGGCTGCGCAGTTCCTCGTTGATGCGCCGGGCCTCTTCGAGCTGGTCCTCCAGGATGATGATGCGGCAGGCCGCCTCGATGGCGGTGCCCTGGTCGACCATCTCGCGGGCCCGTGCGGCGATGCGCAGCTGGTAGCGGGAGTAGCGACGGTGACCGCCTTCCGAGCGCAGCGGCGTGATCAGCCGGGCTTCCCCGAGGGCGCGCAGGAAGGCGGGCGTGGTGCCCAGCATCTCCGCGGCCCGTCCCATGGTGTAGGCGGGGTAGTCGTCGTCGTCGATTCGGTCGAGCGGTGTGTCTGCGGTCATCTGCACCTCTGAGGGACCTTCGGGTCTTCGTTTGGAACACGCGTGCGGAACACGCGTCCACGGGACACGCGTCGAGGGGCCTTGGTGCCGTACGGCACCAAGGCCCCTAGGGATTTCTAACACCATCGGCCGACCTACTGCGGTACCGGCCTGACTTTTCCGTGCTGTTGCCTGACCGTGGGACCACCTTCCGTTCCGGGGCCGACTTCTCGGTAGTACTGCGGTCCTGCGTACGTACTGCATGCGGGCAGTTCATCTCTGCCACGCCTCACTGACTTCTGGCTACAGCACATACGTTAGCCCTGTGATCGAGGAATGTCTACAGCAGCCACAGTAGGTTTTCTATCGAAACATTCGGTCGGGAAGGGCGATGGCAGATGGATCACCGGGGTGCGATCGGTCGATCATCGCCCTGATGTCGCCTTACAGCACCGCCAAGCAGCCATCGAATGTTTCGGTGAAGGTGCCGAAACCGAAACTATTGACAGTTGACGAGGGCACCTCAAAACTGCCCGGCATGAGACATCGCTTCCGGTTATTCATCAGCGTGCTCTGCGCCGCCGTACTGGCCGCCATGGCGCCCGGTACCGCGCACGCCGACACGGTCGTCACCACCAACCAGACCGGCACGGACAACGGGTACTACTACTCGTTCTGGACGGACGCCCAGGGCACCGTCTCCATGAACCTCGGCTCCGGCGGGAACTACAGCACCTCCTGGTCCAACACCGGCAACTTCGTCGCCGGCAAGGGCTGGAGCAACGGCGGGCGCCGGGCCGTGACCTACTCGGGCACCTTCAACCCGTCCGGCAACGCCTACCTGGCGCTCTACGGATGGACGTCGAACCCGCTCGTCGAGTACTACATCGTCGACAACTGGGGGACGTACCGGCCCACCGGCACCTTCATGGGGACCGTCAGCAGTGACGGCGGTACCTACGACATCTACCGGACGACGCGGTACAACGCGCCGTCCGTCGAGGGCACCCGCACCTTCGACCAGTACTGGAGTGTGCGGCAGTCCAAGCGGACCGGCGGGACCATCACCACCGGCAACCACTTCGACGCGTGGGCCCGCGCCGGGATGCCGCTGGGCAGCTTCAGCTACTACATGATCATGGCGACCGAGGGCTACCAGAGCAGCGGCAGCTCCAACATCACCGTGGGCGGCACCGACTCGGGCGGCGGAGGCGGGGGCGGCAGTACCGGGTGCAGCGCCACGCTCTCCGCCGGACAGCAGTGGAGCGACCGGTACAACCTCGACGTCGCCGTCTCCGGCTCCAGCGCCTGGACCGTCACCATGAAGGTCCCGGCACCGGCCAAGGTGCTCTCCACCTGGAACACCGACGCGGCCTACCCCGACGCCCAGACCCTCACCGCCAAACCCAACGGCAGCGGCAACACCTTCGGCGTCACCGTCCAGCACAACGGCAACTGGACCTGGCCGACCGTCTCGTGCGCCGCGAGCTGACCGAGGAGTCCGAGATGATGCTGTCCTTGCGTTCCCTCCTCGTCCGGGCCGTCGTTCTCGCGGTGGCCGCCGCGGGCACGCTCGCCGTCCAGTCCGCCGCCGCACCGGCCCGCGCCGCCGCCTGCACCGGGTACGTCGGGCTGACCTTCGACGACGGTCCGTCCGCTTCCACGCCCGCGCTGCTCAGCGCGCTGCGGCAGAACGGGCTGCGGGCCACCATGTTCAACCAGGGCCAGTACGCCGCCGCCAGCCCGGCCCAGGTCAAGGCACAGGTCGACGCCGGCATGTGGGTCGGCAACCACAGCTACACCCACCCGCATCTGACCCAGCTCGGCCAGGCCCAGGTCGACTCCGAACTCGCCCGCACCCAGCAGGCGATCGCCGGCGCGGGCGGCGGTACGCCGGTGCTGTTCCGGCCGCCGTACGGCGAGACCAACGCGACCGTGCGGTCGGTGGCGGCCAAGTACGGGCTGACCGAGGTCATCTGGGACGTCGACTCGCAGGACTGGAACGGCGCCAGTACCGACGCCATCGTCCAGGCGGCCGGCCGGCTCACCGACGGCCAGGTCATCCTCATGCACGACTGGCCCGCCAACACGCTCGCCGCGATTCCGCGGATCGCCCAGGGCCTCGCCGCCCGCGGACTGTGCGCCGGCATGATCTCGCCGGCGACCGGGCGGGCCGTGGCACCGTCCGACGGCGGAGGCGGAGGCGGCGGCGGGGGTGCCGCGTGCAGCGCCACGCTCTCCGCCGGGCAGCAGTGGAGCGACCGGTACAACCTCAACGTCGCCGTCTCCGGCGCCGGCGCCTGGACCGTGACGATGAACGTTCCCGCCCCGGCCAAGGTGCTCTCCACCTGGAACGTCACCGCCGCCTACCCCAGCGCCCAGGTCCTGACCGCCCGGCCCAACGGCAGTGGCAACACCTTCGGCGTCACCATCCAGCACAATGGCAACTGGACCTGGCCGACCGTGTCCTGCGCGGCCGGCTGAACCAGCGGGCCCGCACCGGGTACGCGGTCGCCCGGTGCGGGCCCGGCACCCTCTAGCATCCGGACATGACTACTGACATCGACACCTCTTCCTCCCCGCTCGGCGTCGAGATCGGCGCGCTCCAGGGCGGTTCCGCGGATCTCGGGCAGTACGCCGGGCAGGTCGTGCTCGTGGTGAACGTCGCCTCCAAGTGCGGGCTGACGCCGCAGTACTCCGGTCTGGAGCGGCTGCACGAGCGGTACGCGGAGCGGGGCTTCACCGTGCTCGGCGTGCCCTGCAACCAGTTCATGGGCCAGGAGCCCGGCAGCGCCGAGGAGATCGCCGAGTTCTGCTCGGCCACGTACGGGGTGACCTTCCCGATGACGGAGAAGGCCGAGGTGAACGGGGCGGGGCGGCATCCGCTGTACGAGCGGCTGGTCGGGTTCGCCGACGCGGACGGGCACCGCGGGGACATCCGGTGGAACTTCGAGAAGTTCCTGATCGGCCGGGACGGGGAGGTCGTCGCGCGGTTCGCGCCGCAGGCCGAGCCGGAGGCGGCGGAGGTGGTGGCGGCCGTCGAGGCGCAGCTGGCCTGACGTCCGGGCCGCCCGGGCACGAGCCGAGCCCCCTCGGCAAGGTCGGCGCACTGGTCGAGAGGGCTCCGCGCGTACTGCGTGCGTCAGTGCTTGACCGACGACACGAAGGCCGACCAGGCGTTCGTGGGGAAGGCCAGCGCCGGGCCGGCCGGGACCTTGGAGTCACGGACCAGCAGTGCCGCCACGACGGGGGACTTCACCTCGACGCACGCGCCGTTCCCCCCGGAGTAGGAGGACTTGGTCCACGCGTCGGTGACGCCCTGAAGAATTGCCATTTTTCCGCTCCGGTTGCGAGTTGTGATCGTTGGCGTGATCGACGCTACTCGCCGCGCTCCCCATACGGAGCAGTCGTTCACCCGACCGGATGGCATATTCCAGGTGAGTCTTCCAGTTCGGCCTGTCCGGGGTGTACGATCCCCGCCGCCTTGTGGGTCGGGGCCGCCGCGGACTCAGCGGGCGTACTCCTTCGCCACGTGCTCGATGCGCCGGCGGGACTCCTCCACGTTCAGCGCCTGCGCCCGCAAGTGCTCGTACATCACCGTGTACTTCTGCACATCGTGCGCCTTCTCCAGATACAGGTCGCTGGTCACGCCCTCGATGTAGACCACGCTGGAGTCGGCGGCGTCGGCGAACTCCAGGATCGAGTACTGGCCGTTGACGCCGGGGTGCGCGCCGACGTCGAACGGCAGCACCTGCACCGTGATGTGCGGCTGCTGCGACATCTCCGCGACGTGCTCCAGCTGCTCCCGCATCACCTGCGGACCGCCCACCACCCGGCGCAGACACGCCTCGTCCAGCACCACCCACAGCCGCAGCGGGCCGTTCTCGGAGTGGATGCGCTCCTGACGCCTTATCCGGACGTTCACCCGCTTCTCGACGTCGGCGGCCGGGCTCTCCGGCAGCGCGCCCTGGATCAGCGCCTCGGCGTACGTACGGGTCTGGAGCAGGCCGGTGATGATCTGCGGTTCGTAGGTGCGCAGTGACTCCGCGTCGGTCTCCAGGCCGATGTAGACGCTGTACGGGATGTCGCCGAACGCGTGCCACCAGCCCTGCTGGCGGGAGTCCTTGGCCATCTGCATCAGCGAATCGACGATGCGCTGGTCCTCGACCTCGTAGACCCCGCACAGATCACGGACGTCGCGCTGGCTGATGCTGCGCCGGCCGTTCTCCAGGCGGCTGATCTTCGACTGCGACACCAGCAGCCGCTCCGCCACCTCCTCGGCGGTCATGCCCTTCACCTCGCGGAGCCGGCGCAGTTCCTGGCCGAGCCGGCGCCGCCGGACGGTGGGATTCACATTGGACGCCACGGGACGTGCACCTCCGGCTGCGTGCGTCTTGCCTGCCACTTGCGACTTTGCGTATCTGCTGTTGAGCAGACTGCCACCAAGGTGCGTGCTGCCGCTGGGAAACGATCGATATGCGCCGCGCATGCGGCCGCGCGGGGCGGCGGGACCGGGTCGTCGTCCGGACGTCCGGTCCTGTCGCCCCGCGCGGCCAGCGGCTCCCGGACCGGTCTCGGGGACTGTGGTGCGGCGGCTCGGGTGGTGCGGGTGGTGCTCGGGTGGTGCTCGGGTGGTGCGGGTGTACGGGTGGTGCGCCGGTAGTGCTGGTCGTGCCTGTGGTGCCTGTGGTGCCTGTGGTGCCGGGGCTCAGTGGGCCGCGGCGCGCGCCATGGGGCCACGGCGCGGTTGCGACGGAACACCGCGGGCGGGTTCCGGCGCGGGTCCGGCTCCGGGGGCGGCCTGGCGGCCGGCCGGGGCCGGGCTGCGGCGCGGCTGGACCGCGACGCCGTTCTGGACGTCCATCACGGCGTGCGCCACGAGGCCGCCCATCGGGTCGTGCCGGATCAGATCCCGGAGCCGGGAGCGGGAGGACCGCCCCTCGTTGCCGGGATAGAGGTGCTTGCCGAGCCCGACCGCGTGCGCCAGTGCGGCGAGCGCCGCGGTCCGCGGGTCCGGCGGTACGCCGGTGCGGATCGCGGAGTCCAGCCGGGCCCTGATCTCCCGGCTGATCTCGTTGTCGGTCGCCTGATAGCGAGTCGTCGGCAGCACCCCGCACATCTGACCGGCCACGGCATGCACCATGCCGCACCGCTCCAGATGCGAAAGGTAGGTCTGGCGGAGCCCCAGCCGGGGTCCGCCGATCCAGTTCACCGCGCGTACCGGGGCGCCACGCCTTCGCAGCAACTCCAACGCGCAGTCCAAGGTCGGATCTCCAGTCGGCCGTGGTGCCACCACGGCGATACGATCCCCGTCTGGGGCTATCCGTCCGGCCAACGCCAGCTCGACGAGCTGCGCTCCGGCCAGGCCGAGGTCGAGCGACTGCGGCTGTGCAGTGGTACCCGTGGCCGGGTCCAATGCCAGCAGCAGAAGCTCCTCCGGAAGTGTTCTGCGGCTCCTGCCCATCCATGCCTCCCCGCGTGGATGACAGACAGGGTGACCCCTCTCACATTGGTCTGTCGAGAGTGCGTGACCGCTTCGTAAGGGAACCGGCAGGTATGTCGTTCTCGTCTACCGGTTCGGTCAAGCCCGTACACAGGACACTGGTACATGGTTCGGACAGCGCCTGCGGGCGGTGTCCCGGGCGGCGGTTCACGGTTCGGTACGCGCACGCGGGGCGTGCGGCGCATGGAGGAGGCATCGGTGGCGGGCGAGTCCCCCGACAGGTCGAAGCAGCGCGAGTCGTCGGCAGAACGGACGTCGGGGAGCGGGGGTCCGGTTCCCGGCGCCCGGACGGAGGACGGCACCGAGGAGGCGCGTGATCCGCGGCTGGCGGTGACGCGGGAGGCGGCGGAGACGCGGCGCGCCGCGGGGCAGGGCTCGGGACCGGGCGGTGGTGCCGATACGGCGACGCGGGTGCGGCCGGCTCCGGCGGACGCGGCGGACTCGGATGCCGAGGGCGCCGAGGACCCCGAGGACACCGGGAGCGGCACCGAGGGTGATGGGCGGCTGCGCGAGGCGGTGGCCGCGTGGGTGCGGTCGGCCGACGCCGACGAGGAGCCGACGGACGCCGATGCCGGGCCGGACGACGCCGCCGAGAGCGCGGACGAGGACGTGACCGAGGGCACGGAAGGCCCCCAGAAGGACGACGAGGCTCCCAGGGGGCCTGCGGACGCCGTTGACGACCCCGGGGCGGGCTCCGGCGCGTCCGAGGGCGCACAGGGGCGTGCGGAGGGCTCCGCCGGGGCCGGCTCCGGCGACGACACCGCGACCGACTCCGAGACGGACGACGACACCGAGTCCGAGTCCGAGTCCAAGTCCGAGTCCGGCAACGACGCGGAGTCCGGTGACGCCGACGCCGCGGGCGGTGACGACACCGCCGCCTCCTCCCCCGCCAAGGACGAAGACCAGCCCAAGAAGCCGGACGCGGACACGGACGAGGACGCAGACGACGTACCCCAGTCCCCGGACCAGCCCACCGCCGTCTTCAAGGCACCCCGGCCCGCCGCGCCCCCCGTCGACCAGCCCACCACCATGCTCAAGCTGGGCGGCAAGCAGGACGAGAAGGGCGAGAAGGACAAGGCGGGCGAGGCCCTCGCCGAGCGGACCAGCAGGTTCGTCGCGCTCAAGCCGCTGGACGACCCGGCGCCGAAGCCGGTGCCGAAGCCCGCGCCCGCCGCCGAGGGCTTCGAGCGGACCCGGCAGCAGCCGCTGCCGCCCAAGCCGCCGCTGGATCTGCTGGCGGAGCTGACCAACACCCCGCCGCCGCCGGAGACACCGCTGCGCACCACCTGGCGGCGGGTCAAGATCTGGACGCCGCTGGTCCTGCTGCTGGTGATCGTGTTCGCGGTCGTACAGGCCGTGCGCCCGCTGCCGACGCCCACGCTCCAGCTCACCGCGCAGCAGACCGTCTCCTTCGAGGGCGACAAGCCCTCGGTGCCCTGGCCCACCCAGGGCCAGGCGGCCATGGACGTGAACGGCATCGGCAGCTTCGGCACCTCCGGCGACCAGAAGCCCGTACCGATCGCGAGCATCGCCAAGGTCATGACGGTGTACCTGATCCTGCGCGACCACCCGCTGAAGACCGGCGACAAGGGCCCGAAGATCACCGTCGACGCGGCCGCGCAGAAGCACTACGAGACCGGCAAGGCCGCCAGCGAGTCGGTGGTGAAGGTCACCGAGGGCCAGAAGATCACCGAGTACGAGGCGCTCCAGGCGGTCATGCTGCCGTCCGCCAACAACGTCGCCAAGCTGCTGGCCCGCTGGGACACCGGCAGCAGCTCCGAGGACGAGTTCGTCGCGAAGATGAACAAGACCGCGAAGGAGCTGGGGATGACGAACACCACGTACACCGACCCCAGCGGCCTGGACAAGACGACCGTGTCCACCGCCGCGGACCTGGTGAAGCTGGGCCGGGCGGCGATGGAGAACCCGGTCTTCAAGGAGATCTCCAAGCAGCCCAGCTACGTCGACCTCAACGGCGAGACGCAGACGAACTTCTTCGGGCTGGTGCCGACCGTGGCCATCGGCATCAAGACCGGCACCACCACCGCGGCCGGCGGCAACATCCTGTTCGCCGCGGAGAAGAACGTCGGCGGCAAGACCCAGACGATCATCGGCGCGGCCCTCGGCCAGTACGGGCAGAACGGCACCGCCAACATCGACGAGGTCACCAGCGTCGTACGGGGGCTGATCGAGTCGGGGCAGGACGCGCTCACCGCGAAGACGATCGTGAAGAAGGGCGATGTCGTCGGGCAGGTCGACGACGGCCTGGGCGGCACCACCCCGGTCGTCGCCACCAAGGACGTCTCCGCCGTCGGCTGGTCCGGCCTGACCGTGAAGCTGGAGCTGGACGAGCCGAGCGACGGCTCGGTGCCGCACACCGCGCAGGCCGGCACCAAGGTGGGCACGCTCACCGTCGGCGACGGCAGCAGCGCCGAGACCATCGAGGTCCCGGTCGCGCTCAAGGACGATCTCGCGGAACCCGCGCTCACCGCGAAGCTGACCCGTATCGGCTGACCCCGCCGCGTCTCCACCGCACCTTCACGCACCCCGCCCGGCAGTCGCTGGGCGGGGTGCGTGCTAGCGTCACGAAACGGGCAAGGTGGCCGGTCGGAACAGCGCGGGCGTGAACCGCACGGGAACGGGACGCGGCCGAGATCAGAAGACCGGGACACGGGGAGTGCCTTCAGGTGGCCACTGCGGAGCCGACACGCGCCGACGACGCCGATCCGGGCCCGGGAAGCGGTCCGCGAATACCCGTCCCGGCACCGGACGGACCGGAGCGGCCGAGGGCGTCCCGCGCGGCCGCCCTGCGCGAGTGGCCGCTGCGCCACCCCGTCCTCTTCGTCACCGCCCTCTCCGGGGTGCTGCACGTCGTCTGGTTCTTCACATTCGCGAACAGTGGCGGTGATCTCGCCGCGCAGGACGCGTGGGCGGAGTTCGTCGGCCGGCACCCGGACTCGGCGTACAACCTCGCCTGGTACGGCGGGATGCACCCGGTGTCGTACAGCGTGGTGTCGCCGTATCTGATGTCCGTGCTCGGGGTGCGGACCACGATGATGATCGCGGGGACCGTCTCCGCCGGGCTGCTGACGATGGTGCTGCTGCGCGGCCGGGTGGTGCGCAACCCGCTGTGGGCGGCGCTCGCGGGCGTGTACGCGCTGCTGTGCAACGCGGCGTCGGGGCGGGTGACCTTCGGGCTCGGCACGATGTTCGGGCTGGGCGCGGTGGCGGTGGTCTTCTGCTGGCCGTACCGGTGGCGGTACAAGCGCTGGGCGAAGGCGCTGTGCGCGGCGCCGCTGGCCGCGCTGGCGACCATGGCCTCACCGGTGGCGGGTCTGTTCGTCGGGCTGGTGGCCGTCGCGCTGTTCCTCCAGAAGCGGCGGCCGGGTGCCTGGGCGCTGGGGCTGGCGCCGGCCGCGGTGGTGGCGCTGTCGTCGTGGCTGTTCCCGTTCTCGGGGACGCAGCCGATGTCGTTCGGCTCGGCGGTGCTGCCGATGGTCTACGCGGCGCTGGTCTTCCTGCTGGTGCCGGGCACCTGGACGACGGTGCGGATCACGTCCGCGGTGTACGGGCTGTCGGTGCTGCTGGTGTGGCTGATCAGCTCGCAGATCGGGTCCAACATCACGCGGCTGCCGATGCTGTTCGCGGGGGTGGCGCTGGCCGCCGCCCTGCCGTTCACGGTGCCGCGCACCCGCAAGTGGTACGCGGTGCTCGTCGCCCTGACCGGTTTCGTCACCTGGATCGGCTACAAGTCGGTCGACGACGTGGTGCACACCACGCCGGCCGCGTCCTGGGCGCGGGAGCTGGCGCCGCTGGTCAACGAGTTGCAGGAGGTCGGCGCGTACCGGGGTCGGGTGGAGGTGGTACCGGCCCGCTCGCACCGGGAGGCGTCCGCGCTGGCCCCGTATGTGAACCTGGCGCGCGGCTGGAACCGGCAGGCCGACATGGAGCGCAATCCGCTCTTCTACGACGACACGCTCAACTCGGCCAACTACAACGAGTGGCTGAAGCGCTGGGCGGTGCACTTCGTGGTGCTGCCGAAGGACGAGCCGGACGGGGACGGCGGCGAGCGGGAACGGGAGCTGGTGCAGCGCGGGCTGCCGTATCTGAAGCAGGTCTGGGGCGACGCGAACTGGCAGCTGTTCGAGGTGGCCGAGCCGGCGCCGCTGGCCGAGCCCGGCGCCGAGGTGCTGCGGGCCGAGCAGGGCGAGTGGACGATCCGGGTCGAGGAGGCCGGGCGGATCCTGGTGCGGATCCCGTACTCGCCGTGGCTGAGCATCGTCGACGCCAAGGGCAAGAGCCTGAAGGCGCCGCAGGAGACCGAGGCGTCGAAGAACCGGGCGGACGGCGAGGAGAAGACGTACGAGAACGTCGACGGCTGTCTGATGGAGACGGCCGAGGACGCCGACGGCGACAAGTGGACGGTGCTGCTCGCGCCGAAGGCGGGCACCTACCGGCTGGCGGCTCCGTACCAGTTCCCGCGGGGTACGCAGTGCCCCGAGGAGTGGCGCGAGGAGTAGCGGCGGGCGCTCAGTCGCCGCCCAGTCGTCGTTCAGGTGAGTGAACAGTGACCAACAGGCCGAACTTTTTTACGTGCTCTTGACTTTCCCCTTCCTTGTCGTGTCCTAGTCACCGCACTCACGATGAGCGGGCCGTTCACAAGGCGGACCCTGGAAAGGGGGCACATGAACAGTCTCGACTGGGCCGTGCTCATCGGCTACTTCGCCGTGATGGTCGCCATCGGCGTCTGGTCGCACAAGCGCGTCGACAGCGTCAGCGACTTCTTCACGGCGGGCGGCAAGATGCCGTGGTGGCTCTCCGGTATCTCCCACCACATGTCGGGCTACAGCGCGGTGATGTTCACCGGATACGCGGGCATCGCCTACACCTACGGGGTCACGTCCTTCGTGACCTGGTCCTTCCCCATCGCACTGGGCATCGCCATCGGGTCGAAGCTGTTCGCGCCCCGTATCAACCGGCTGCGCTCACGACTCCATGTGGCCTCCCCGCTGGAGTATCTGAAGAACCGGTACAACCTCCAGACGCAGCAGGCGCTGGCCTGGTCCGGCATGCTGCTGAAGATCGTGGACGTCGGCGCGAAGTGGGCGGCCATCGCCACCCTGCTGTCGGTGTTCACCGGGATCAGCCTCAACCAGGGCATTCTCATCACCGGCGTGATCACCGGTATCTACTGCACGATCGGCGGGCTGTGGGCCGACGCGCTGACCGAACTGGGCCAGTTCATCATCCAGTTGCTGGCCGGCGTCGCGATGTTCGTGGCGGTCGTGCTGGAACTCGGCGACCACGGCGGCTTCTTCGGCGTCTGGGACGAGCCGGCCCTCCAGGGCCACGGGAAACCGCTGGTCGGCCCGTACGGCACGGTGTTCCTGCTCGCGTTCCTCTTCATCAAGCTGTTCGAGTACAACGGCGGCATGCTCAACCAGGCGCAGCGCTACATGGCGACCCGCGACGCCCGGGAGGCGGAGCGGTCGGCCCGGCTGTCGGCGGTCCTGTGGCTGGTGTGGCCGGTGGTGCTGTTCTTCCCGATGTGGATGTCACCGCTGCTGGTCGAGTCGCAGAAGCCGGACGGGTCCGACTCCTACGGCCTGATGACCGAACAGCTGCTGCCGCACGGTCTGCTGGGCCTGGTCATCGTCGGCTTCTTCTCGCACACCATGGCCATGTGCTCCTCGGACGCCAACGCCATCGCCGCGGTCTTCACCCGGGACGTGGCGCCGGTGCTGTCGAAGCGGGCGCGCAGTTGGGACCAGCGGTCCGGACTGCTGGCGGCGCGGGTGACGACGGTGCTCTTCCTCGGTCTGTCGATGGCGGTGGCGACCCAGGTCAACTCGCCCACCTTCAAGGACATCATCACCGTCGTGATCAAGTGGGTGGCCGGGCTGATGGGCCCGATCGCGATCCCGATGATGCTCGGTCTGCTGCGGCCCTTCCGCCGCTCGGGCCCGACCGCGGCGCTCACCAGCTGGGCGCTGGGGCTGCTGGCCTTCTGGCTGGTCAACTACCCGATCAACTGGGCCGTCGAGGGCGGTGTCCCGCTCGAGTACCAGGTGTCGATCCCGCTGGCCGTCTCGCTGGTGCTGTACATCCTGATCGGCTTCGTCAAGCCGGAGGACACTCCGGAGCGGCTCGCGGTCATCGAGACGGTGAACACGGACGGGGGCGGCACCGCGGCGGCGGTCCCGGTTCCGGCTCCGGCTCCGGCTCCGGCTCCGGCGGACGGGACGGAGGACACGGCCGGCCGTACCCCGGTCAAGGACTGAACCGCTATGGCGACGGCCCCGCTTCCGGTCGGAAGCGGGG
>NZ_JBQOUX010000069.1:0-42961 GCF_052216785.1 Streptomyces sp. JW3
CGACGGGTCCGTCGTGGCGCACCTGTCCCCGCTGGCGCGCCTGGGTCACTTGTCGCCTTCGGTGCTGTCGCCCTGGCGCTTCCCGCCGGGCAGCATCTCCTGCACCTTGGCCTTGAAGCCCTGCCGGACCATGCCGGTGCGGTCGCTGTCACCGTGCAGGATCGCGGAGGCGGCCGCCTCGATCTGGTCGAGGGAGGCGTGCGGCGGGATCGGCGGGACCGCCGGGTCGGTGCGGAAGTCGATGACGAAGGGCCGGTCGGCGGCGAGCGCCTGGTCCCAGGCGGACTCGACGTGCTTGGGCTTCTCCACCCGCACCCCGTCCAGGCCGATACGCCGCGCGATGTCCGCGTACGGCAGGTCGGGGATGTGCTGGGACTCCTCGAACTGGGGCGCGCCGGACATGGCCCGCATCTCCCAGGTGACCTGGTTGAGGTCGCCGTTGTTCAGCACGGCCACGATCAGCCGGGGGTCGGACCACTCGCGGTAGTACTTCGCCGCCGTGACCATCTCCATCATGCCGTTCATCTGCATCGCGCCGTCCCCGACGAGGGCGATCGCGGGCCGGCCGGGGTGGGCGAACTTGGCGCCGATGGCGTACGGCACACCGGGGCCCATGGTGGCCAGGGTCCCCGACAGGGAGCCGCGCATCGCGCCGCGCAGCCGCAGGTGACGGGCGTACCAGTTGGCGGCGGAACCGGAGTCGGCGGCGAGGATCACGTCGTCGGGCAGCTTGCCGTCCAGGGCGTGGACGACGTACTCGGGGTTGACCGGGTCGGCGCCGACGGCGGCTCGCCGCTGCATGACCTCCCACCAGCGGGCGACGTTCTTCTCGACCTTCTCCCGCCAGGTCCGGTCCTGCTTGCGGTGCAGCTTGGGCAGCAGCCGCTGGAGTGTCGCGCGGGCGTCACCGACGAGGTTGACCTCGTTGGGGTAGCGCAGACCGATCATGTGCGGGTCGATGTCGATCTGTACCGCGCGGGCCTGGTCCAGCTCCGGCATGAACTGCGTGTACGGGAAGCTGGAACCGATCATCAGCAGGGTGTCGCACTCCTGCATCAGCTCGTACGAGGGCCGGGTGCCCAGCAGCCCGATGGAGCCGGTGACGTAGGGCAGATCGTCGGGCAGCGCGTCCTTGCCCAGCAGGGCCTTGGCGACCCCGGCGCCCAGCACGTCCGCCAGCCGTTCGACCTCGGCGCGGGCACCGCGCGCGCCCTGGCCGATGAGCACGGCGACCTTCTCGCCGGCGTTCAGCACCTCCGCGGCCCGCTCCAGGTCCTCCTCGGCCGGCACCGGCACGTAGCGGCTCAGCCCGAGACTGGAGGGCACCATCTTGAAGGCGTGCGTGGGCGGGCTGTAGTCCAGTTCCTGCACGTCGGCGGGGAGGATGATCGCGGTGACCGTGCGCTTGGCGTACGCGGTGCGAAAGGCCCGGTCGATCAGGTTCGGCAGCTGCTCGGGCACCATGGCCGTCTCGCAGAAGTCCGAGGCGACATCCTTGTACAGACTGGCGAGGTCCACTTCCTGCTGGTAGGAACCGCCCATGGCACTGCGGTTGGTCTGACCGACCAGCGCCACCACCGGCACGTGGTCCAGCTTGGCGTCGTAGAGCCCGTTCAGCAGATGGATCGCGCCCGGACCCGAGGTGGCCGCGCACACCCCGATTTTGCCGGAGAACTTGGCGTAGCCGACGGCCTGGAACGCGGCCATCTCCTCGTGCCGGGCCTGCACGAACTTCGGTTTGTTGTCCGCCCGTCCCCAGGCCGCCAGCAGGCCGTTGATGCCGTCGCCCGCGTAGGCGAAGACATGGTCGACCTCCCAGTCACGCAGTCGTCGGAGAATGTAGTCGGACACCTTCGTGCTGGCCATGCGAGCTCCGTTTCTGCGGCAGGGGGCGTGGGGGCGCGCCACTCCACGGGAGAGTGGGTAACCGCGCGGCCGTGCGGGAAACGTCGCCGGCACCGGGCGGGACCGGCCGCGTGGGCGTCGGCCCGGGGAGGTGGGAAGGCCGTCAGCCCAGGGAGGTGAGCAGGTCGTTGCACGCCTGTTCGCAGCGGCGGCACGCCTCGGCGCAGACGCGGCAGTGCTCGTGCCGCTCGGCGTGGCTCGCGCACTCGGCACCGCAGGCTTCGCAGACAGCGGCGCACGCGGTGAGAACAGCCCGCGTGAGGCCGGTGTCGTAGCCCGTGCGGCGGGAGAGGACGGCGGCGGTCGCGGCGCAGATGTCGGCGCAGTCGGCGTCGGTCCGGACGCACTTGGCCAGCTCGGTGATCATCTCCTCCGACAGGCAGGCGTCCGCGCACGCGGTGCACGCCTGGGCACAGGCGAGGCACTCCTCGACGCAGCGGGCGAGCCGGTCGCGGTCCACCCCGCCCGGGTCGGCGGGGTGGGCGGCGAGCACGTCCTTGACCACGGTGCTCATGGCGACCTCCTGGATGCGGGTCAGTTCCGGCCGAGGGCCTTGGCGAGCTGGTCCTTGTTCATCGTGGACCTGCCCTCGACCCCTTTCTCCTTCGCTTCCCGGTACAGCTGCTCGCGGGTCGGTCCCCCGCCCGGGTTCCCGCCGCGGGAGGAACGGGACTTCTCACCGCCGCGTCGCGACGGCGACTTGCCCTTCGTGGAACTTCGGCCGGCGGACCTCGCCTCCCCGGACCGCGCACGCTCCTTGTTCACGGTCCGGGCGGCGATCTCCTTCGCCCGGCCCTGGGACGCCCCGCGGTCCTCGGCGCTGTCCTTGATGTGCTCGTACTGGCGCTCCCGCTTGGCACCGGATCCTGCCGGCATGCTTGTCTCCTCCTGCTACCGGTCGTGCGAACAGTGCGACCTGATGAGTGCCGGACCGGGTTGCCTGCGTCGCGGTGACCAAACAATTCCGGCCCGGCTTCTCAGCTGTGTGCCCCGGGCCGGGGCGGTTACCCGGCCGTCATGACTGAGACACGGCCCCTTGCCCTGATCACCGGCGCGTCCAGCGGCATCGGCCACGAGCTGGCCCGGCAGTTCGCGCTGGGCGGCTACGACCTGGTGGTGAACGCGGAGAACGAGCGGCTGGAGACCGCCGCACAGGAACTGCGGGAGACGGGTGCGCGGGTCCGTGCCGTGCGCGCCGACCTCCGGTCGGGCGAGGGGCGCTTCCGGCTCCTGGACACGCTCGACGGTCTGACGGTCGACGTCGCCGTTCTCAACGCGGGCGTGGGCCGGGGCGGCGCCTTCGTCGACACCGACCTCGCCGACGACCAGGAGGTCATCGACCTCGACGTCACCGCGACCGTCCGGCTGGCCAAGCCGCTGCTGCGGGCCATGGTGACACGCGGCGCCGGCCGGCTCGCGTTCACCTCGTCCGTCGCCGCCACGATGCCCGGCTCCTTCCAGCCTGTCTACAACGCCTCCAAGGCGTTCGTGCAGTCTTTCGCCCAGGCCCTGGCGGAGGAGGTGAAGGACACCGGCGTGACGGTCACCGCCTTCATGCCGGGCCCGACGGACACGGACTTCTTCGACCGGGCGGACATGGCGCAGGACACCCGGATCGGCACGATGGACAAGGACGATCCCGCGCAGGTGGCCGAGCAGGCGTACCGGGCCATCGTGACGGGCGAGAAGAAGGCCGTGACCGGTTCGCTGAAGGCCAAGGCACAGGGCCTGGCCGGCAAGGTCCTCCCGGACGGGGTGAAGGCGGCGGCCCACCGGCGGATGGCGGAGCCGGGGTCTGGTGCCGAACCGGGCTCCGGGTGACCGGCGGGACGCGGAGGCGGCCGTGCGGTGATCGAACCGCGCCGGTGTCGCGCCAGCCGTCGTGGGCACTGGAGGGGCATGAGCGCCCGCCGACCGGTTCCCGAGTCCCTGGCCCTGCTGACCGAGGGGTACGCCTGGCTGCCCGACCTGATGCGCGCCGAGGGCGACAGGGCACGGACCCTGCGCGTCCTCGGCCACCCCGCCCTCGCGGTGCGGGGCCCGGACGCGGTCCGCTTCTTCTACGACGAGGAGCACGTCCGGCGCCACGGCGCGCTTCCCGGTCCGGTCCTGAGCACCCTTTTCGGACACGGGGCGGTGCACACCCTCGACGGCGACGCGCACCGGCAGCGCAAGTCGCTCTTCCTGCCCCTGCTGGAGGCCGACGCGGTGACCGGTTCGGCGAAGCACATCGCCGAGGCCTGGGACGAGGCCGTACCG
This sequence comes from Streptomyces sp. JW3, assembly GCF_052216785.1. NCBI lineage: Bacteria > Bacillati > Actinomycetota > Actinomycetes > Kitasatosporales > Streptomycetaceae > Streptomyces > Streptomyces sp. JW3. Next base: position 4,165 of record NZ_JBQOUX010000069.1, read on the forward strand.
CGTTGGCGGACACAGCCGCAGGTGGTGCTCTTCGAGGCCGTCGGCCGGGTGATCGCGCGTGGAGTCTGCCGCTGGGCGGGCGTGCCCCTCACCGAGGACGAGGAGGAACCGCTCGCGAGGGACCTGCTGGCCATGGTGGACGGCTTCGCCACGGCGGGACCCCGGCACTGGCGGGCCCGGCGGGCCCGGACCCGCCAGGAACAGCGGTTCGCGGACCTGGTGGGCTCGGTCAGGTCCGGGGCGGTCGACACCCCGACGGGTTCCGTGCTGGACCGCGTCTGCCGGCACCGTGACGCCGCGGGTGCCGAGCTGCCACCCCGGATCGCGGCGGTGGAACTGCTCAACGTCATCCGCCCCACCACCGCGCTGAGCTGGTTCGTGACCTTCGCCGCGCATGCCCTGCACCGCTGGCCGGAGCACCGGGAGCGGCTCCGGTCGGGCGAGGCGGCGTTCGCCGAGTCGTTCGCCCATGAGATCCGCCGGTTCTATCCCTTCGCACCGTTCCTCGGCGGTCAGGCCGTCACCGACCTGACCTGGCAGGGCCACCGCGTCCCGGCCGGCGGCCTGGTCCTGCTGGACGTCTACGGGCAGAACCACGACGAGCGGCTGTTCGAGGACCCGTACGCATTTCGCCCGGAGCGCTTCCGAGACCATCCGCCCGGCCGGGACGACCTGATCCCCCAGGGCGGCGCGGACCCCCGGACCGGCCACCGCTGCCCTGGCGAGGCGCTGGCGGTCGGCGTCCTGGAGACACTTGCCCAGCGCCTCGCCGGCCTGGACTACGAGGTACCGCCACAGGACATGACGATCCCCCTGAACCGCATCCCCACCCGCCCCCGCAGCGGAATGATTGTCAAGCTGGTCGCAGTCGGGCGTACAGCCGTACCGAGTTCGTCGGCGTGAAGTCCGTCCACAGGCGAAGTCTCCTGACGAAGTGGGTCCCTGCTTCGGCGTCCCGCCCGGCCCTGCCGGGCAGCCGTTGCCATGACGCCTCGACGCAGGTGCGGCCCACCGGCGGTCAGAAGTCTTTCGAGGACCGTCGAAAGGCCCAGGGAATGCCCAGGGCGTGCCCAGGGAGCCGGCCGGACCGGACCGGGGTCACGCCGGGTACTCGCCCGTCAGCATCGCCGAGGCGAGTTCCACCCGGGAGCGGTAGCCGGTGCGGCGGAACAGTCTGCCCAGGCGGCTCTCCACGCTCTTCTCGCTGCACATGAGCACGGCGGCCAGTTCACGGTTGGTCAGTCCCTCGGCCACCAAGGTGGCGAGCAGGTGCTCGTTCTCGGCGCTGGTCAGGTTCCGGCCGGGCACGGCGACCTTGTGCGCGCGCATCAGGCTCCGCAGCTGGGCCCGGCGCAGCAGCGCGTCGAGGTCGCCGTAGAGCGCGTACGCCTCGTGCAGCAGGGCCGGGTCGCCCAGGTGGTGACTCACCACGGTGGCCAGCGTGTCGGCCTGTTCCAGCGGCTGGGCGCGCCGCCGCGCGAGCCGTACCGCCTCCTGTGCCGCCGCCCGGTCGTGGTGGGCCACGGCGGTGGCGAGCAGTCGGCACAGCCGGGCCCGGCCGGTGCCGAGCAGTTCGGCGACCCGGCCGGCCTCCGCCACGCAGCGCAGGGCCGCGGCCCGGTCACCCGCGGCCAGTTTCGACAGGGTCCGCTTCAGCCACAGTTCGTCGGTGCCGACCACCAGCCCGCTCCGGACGGCCTGGGTGAGCCCGTCCTCGACCACCCGGTCGGCCCGGTCGGCCGCGCCCAGGGACCGGTGCAGATACGACTCCGGCCCGGCCAGCAGATGGAGCATCACCGGCTGCACCTCCCGGGCCCGGTCGATCACCTCCCGGGCCCGGGCGAGCCGGCCGCGGGCACCGAGGATGACGCTCGACTCCCGGCAGGTCAGGGTATGGACGGGCAGATCACCGACCGACAGGCCGGTGGCCAGACTCTCCCGGGCCAGGCTGAGCGCCGGGTTCCACCGGCCGCCCTGGCTGTCCGCCACCACCCGGTCCGGCACCGGCCGGTAGGTGGAGGGCATCCCGTGGGCGGTCAGCACCTCCTCCGCCCGGTCCAGTTCGCCGAACGTCAGCAGGACCCGGGCCAGCTGCGACAGCCGCTCGAACCGGTGCCGCGCCCCCGCCGCCCACAGCGGCCAGTGCGCCGGGGCGGCGACGGCCCGGTCGAACGGCTCGGTCCGGCCGACGAAGATCCCGATGCACTCGGTGAGGATCATGCCCAACGCGGCGACGACATCGTTGTCCTGGCTCCACACCTCCCGCCCGGCCGCCAGCTGCTCGTCCGCCTCCCGCCAGCGGTCGAGCTGGCACAGCGCGGCACACCGGGTGAGGACGCGGTGCCCCTCGCCGCCCGGCAGCGAGCGCCAGCCGTCCGCGCAGAACGCGGTGAGCGCCGCCCGGTCGGAGATCCCGCCGAGCGAGACGACGTACACCATCTCCAGTTCCAGCAGGGCCTCCGAGCCGACCAGGTCGGCGTGGTCGGACAGCACCGTCCAGGCGCTCTCCAGCGCCTCGGCGTACCGCAGATGGATGCAGCAGGTGGAGGCGTGCGCGACCAGTGCGCGGGCGCGCCGCTCCGGCTCCGTGATCAGGTCGATGGCGGCCCGCAGCCAGCGCTCCGCGAAGTACCCGTCGTCCAGCATCGCGGCGGTGCCCGCGGCGAGCAGTTCGACGGAGGCCCGCGCCGGGTCCACGAAGCGGCCCGCGGTGACCAGTTGCTCCGCCCGGTACCGGTCGTCCGCTTCGGCCTCGCCCGCCCACAGCGCGGTGACCGCCAGCCGGGCGAGCCGGCGCCGCTCGTACGGGCCGAGGCAGGTGGTCAGCGCGGACGCGAGCAGCGGCACCCGGAACCGCCAGTGGTCCGGCCCCGGCCCCTGCCGCAGCTCCCCCTCGGCGTACAGTTCGGCCAGCGCCGCCCGGACCTCGTCCGGCGAGGCGTCCACGGCCGCGGCGACCAGCCCGGTCGCCGCGGCGCCCAGCGGATGCAGCACGGCCATCGCCTTGGCCACCGGCCAGACCAGCCCGCCCAGTTGCTTCAGATGCTCCACCGGCGGCAGCGCGGACGGCAGCAGCGGCGGCCAGTCCGGTGACGCGAGGTAGGCGTGCCGGTCGAAGACCCGCAGCGAGCCGCTGCGCCGGTGCCCCGCCAGGGCGGTGAGCACGGCGGCCGGCCGGCCGCGGCACTCCCGGCGCAGATACCCGAGCAGCGACGCCGACGGCTGGGCCTGTAATCGCCCGGCGACCAGGGCGCGGACCTGCGACTCGCCGAGCGGCCGCAGCGACACCACCGCGGCGAGCCCGGCGGCGCGCAGCCGGTCCAGCGCGGCCCGGTCGCCCGCCGGGTCGGCCGGTGACGGGCGCAGCGCGCAGACGAACGTGACCGGTCCGCCCGCCAGCGTCCGGACCATCGGCAGCAGTACCGCGCGGGAGTCCGGGTCGGTCCAGTGCGCGTCGTCGACCAGGACGGTGAGCTTGTCGCAGGCGCTGAGCGACGAGCGCAGTTCGGCGGCCAGCTGACGGGGCAGGTCCGCACGCGGCGGCGTACGCGGGGAAGGGCGCGGGGCCGGGGCGGCGGGCCGGGCCGCGCGCCGCGGGTCACCGGCCCGGTTCAGGGCGACGAGCTCCGCGGAGAGCCGGGAGACCAGGGAGAAAGGGCGGTCCCGCTCGTTGCGCGCCACCCGCAGCGTCAGGGTGGCGACGTCCCGCGCGGCCAGCTCGTCCCGGACGGCGCTCAGTACGGAGCTGCGCCCGATCCCGGTCGGGCCCGTGACAAGGACCAGTGCGGCGGCGTCCGGCGAGGTGGCGAGGTCGACGACGCGTGCCACGGAGGCGTCGCGGCCGAACAGCGCCTGCGCCGGCCCGTCCGCGACGGGCGCGTCGCGCCAGTGGTTGATCACTTCACCAGTATGCCCAGCGCATCGGTCCGTAGGGCCTCCTGAACGTTACAATCACGTGCTCTCCCAAGGGAGTTGACGAGGCGAGCCGGCTCCGGCAGGGCGACGGTCCCGGGGTCGCGCCGCACCAGGCGTCGCGAGAGGAGGCCGGCGGTGGCCCGAGCACGTGCCGCGGTACGGGGCAGGGACCAGGAACTCGCGGTACTGCGCGCGGCGCGGACCGACGACGGCGGCAGACTGATCGTCCTCATGGGACCGGCCGGCATCGGCCGGACCGCGCTGCTGGACGAGGCCGGACGGATGCTGCGCGCGGCCGGGGCGCGGGTCCTGCCGGTGCGGCTGGGCACCGGACCGGACAGCGCGGGCGACGACGCGTTCGCCCTCGCGGCGCTGGCGCGCGCGGTGCGCGACCGGTTCGAGGAATTCCAGGAGACCGGGCTGGCGGACGCGCTCGGTGCGGTGGCCCGGCTGGGCGAGGCGGCCGGGCGGGACACCGGCGGCTGGACACCGGCCATGGTCACCGCGCTGGGCGGCCTGTTCGACCGGCTCGTCGGCCGCGGCGGCCGTACGGCCGTCCTGGCCGACGACGCGCACGCGGTCGCCGAGCCCGCCCCGCTGCTCACCGCGGCCCGCCGGTCCGGCGCTCTGGTGGTCGCCACCTGCGAGGAGCGCGCGGCGCACGCTCCGGGACCGGCCGAACTGCTGGCCACCGCCGACCAGGTGGTGCGGTTCGGACCACTGGCCGACGACGTGGCCGAGTCCCTGGTGCGCCGCGCGTACGGGGCGCGACTGGACGAGGCGCTGCCGGATCTGCTGCGCACCGCTCTGGGGCCGCTGTTCGGCAACCCCGGCACCGTGCTGGGCACCCTGGCCGACCTGCGCGGACGCGGGCGGCTGAGCATCTTCCGCGGCCGGCTGTGCCTGCGCACGCCGGCCGAGCCGATCGAACTGCCCGCCGGGCACCACCTGTTGCGCCGGGTGGCGGCGGCCGGCCCCCCGGCGGCGCGGCTCGCGGCCGCGGTCGCCCTGTGGGAGGGCGTGGGCGTCGGCGACCTGCCGCTGCTCGCCGAGGCGCTCGGGACCGGCCTCGACGACTGCGGACGGCTCCTCGACCGGCTGATCGAGGCGGAGGTGCTGGTCGCCGACCCGGCGGGCCGGGTGAGCTGCCGGTGCCCCGCCCTGGCCGCGGCCGTCGTCCGCTGCGCGGGCAGCGGCTTCGGCGTCGCGCTGCACGCGTCGGTCGCCGAGCGGCTGCTGGCCCGGCAGCGGCGGGGCGACGGAGTCGACCCCGTGCTGATCGCCGACCACGTCGCGCGCGGCGGGGCGTCCGTCGTGCTCGACGCGGCCGAGGTCGGCCGGCTGCTCGGGCTCGCCGCGGACGCCGAGCGGGAGCGGCCCGAGCGGGCGGCCCTGTGGTGCGTGGCCGCGCTGCGCCGCCTACGCCCCGGCCAGCCGGAACACGCCCGGACGCTGACGCGGCTGCTGCACCTGGTCGCCCGGACCGGACAGTACGAGCTGCTGCGCGAGGCGCTCGGCCAGTACGCGCACTACGCGGAACAGGGCCGCGACCCCGGCTCCCGGGCGCAGATCCACCTCGCGGCGGTCCTGGTCGCCCTGCACTCCGGCCGCCCGCCGGCCGAGCAGGCGGTGCGGTCGCTGCTGGACACGGGCATCACCGGCCGCGAGCGGTTCGGCTTCGCCCAGTGGTGGTTCGGCCGCCCGCCGGCGCCGGCGCCGGGGCGGGGGGCGGCGATGTGCGGGGACCTCGGTTCGGGGGAGGGGGCGGTGGGCCCGGCCCTGTCCGGAGCGGCGCCCCCCGTCCCGAGGGAGACGGCGGTCGCAGAGGTGCCGTCGGCCGTGGGAAGGGCGGCGACCGCGGGGGCGTTTCCGGCCGCGGGCGTCGTGCCGGGTCTGGCGGCGGTCGAGCGGATGGCGCTGCTGAGTACCGCGTTGACCGGTGACCCCGGTGCCTACGAGCGGGCCTGGCGGCGGTCCGGGCGGGCGGTGGGGCTCCCCGGGCCGGGCCGCGCCGCCGTGCCGGTCGTCGACCTCGCCACCATGACGCAGCTCGCGCTCGGCGCCCGCCACCGGGTCCCGGTCACCGGCGTGCTCGGCGTGTACCGCCGGGTCGTGCACGGCTACACCGGGGCCGACTGGACGCAGGCCATGTCCGCGGTCCGGGAGCTGGAACTGGCCGACTGCGAGGACACGTTGGTGCACCACGCGGCCCGGCTGCTGGCCGCCGACATGGACGCCGCGCGCGGCGAGCCCCGGCAGGCCGCGCAGTGGCTGGCCGACGTCGCCCCGGTGCCCGGCCTCGCCGTGCTGCGCGCCTGGGTCAGGATCGGCCTGTACAGCCGCACCGGCCACGACCGGCGGGCCGCGCCGCTGGCGCTGCGGGTCAGCCGGCGGCTGCGCGCGGCCGGCCTGCACGAGGGACTGCACCTGCTGCTCACCCGGGCGATACGGGTCGCCGCCTTCGTCGACGACCACGACGGCGCCGCCGACCTGCTGGCGGAGATCGAGCTGCTGCGCCCCGAGGCCGGACCGGAGGCCAAGGAGAGCCTGCTGCTGGCCCGGGGCCTGGTGCGCCGCGACGTCCGGCAGGCCCGGATGGCCACCGCCATGACGAAGGTGCGCGGTGATCTGCCGGCCCTCCTGGAGTCGTACCTCGTCATCGCCCGGTTCGCCGAGAACCCGCGGCCCTGGCTGCGCGACGCCCACGCCCTGGCCACCCGGTGCGGCGCGGCCGCGCTGCTGGAACGCGTCCGCGAGGTGACCCGCGAACGTGGCGTCCCCGCACCGCGGGCCCCCGGCCGCCGGGAGGACCCGGCCGTCACCGAGCGGCGGGTCGTCGAACTGATCGGCGAGGGCCTGACCAACCGGCAGATCGCGCTGCGCCTCCAGCTCAGCGAGAAGACCGTCGAGAACTACCTGACCCGGCTGTTCGCCCGCACCGGCTGCCGGTCCCGGGTCGAGCTGGCCGCGGCCAGCCTGGCCGGCCGGCTCACCCCGACGGTGACCTGAGAGCCTCTCCGGGACAAAGATGCCATCCCTGGGTCCCACTCGGGCCGAGGCCGCCCGGCGACGACGACAGGCCCGCTGAGGGCTGCCTAACGTCGTGCTCATGACCGACATCGATGTGCCTCAGGTCGCTGATCCCGAAGTGGCGCACATCGTGCGGGCCGAGGTCGAGAACCGATGGCCGCACGACGTTTCGGGACTCGACGAACTGGTGCGGTACGGACTGATGCCCTTCGGCAAGATGATGGGCCCCTGGCTGGCGATCCGCTCCAGCCTCGCGGTGGGAGGTGACATAACCACCGTGCTGCCCGCGGCGGTGGGCCTGGAATGCGTACAGGTCGGCGCGATGATGCACGACGACATCATCGACAGCGACGGGGAGCGGCGCGCCAAGCCGGCCGCGCACACCGTGTTCGGGGCCTCGGCCGCGATCGTCGGCGGCGACGGACTGTTCTTCCACGGCTTCGCCGCCCTCGCCGAGTGCCAGCAGGCCGGCGCCTGTGCCGCCCGGGTCGCGCAGGCCACCGCGGTGCTGGCCCGAGCCGGACTGCGGATCGGCGACGCCGCCCTGCGGGAGATCCGGATGAGCCGCGGCATCTGCTCCGTCGACACCTACCTCGACATGATCGCCGACAAGAGCGGCGCGCTGCTGTGGATGGCCTGCGGCGTCGGCGCCACCCTGGGCGGCGCCGACGACACCGCCCTCAAGGCCCTCAGCGAGTACAGCGACCAGCTCGGCATCGCGTACCAGATACGCGACGACCTGATGGCCTACGACGGCACCCGGGCCGGCAAGCCGAACGTCTCCGACGTGCGCAACGGCCGCCCCACCCTGCCGGTGCTGCTCGCCCACGAACGTGCCTCCGCGCCCCAGCGGGAGCGGATCGAGACCCTGCTCGCCGACGTCTCCGTACCGGTCGCCACGCGCTACGAGGCGATGGCGGAACTGGTGCACGCCTACGACGGGACGGCGGCGGCGCGCGAGGTGTCGCACCGCCATGTGCGGATGGCCGCGGCGGCGCTCCAGACCCTGCCGTCGAGCGTCCACCGGGACGCGCTGATGGATCTCACCGTGCCCGGTCGTCTGGTGTAGCGCGGACTCATCCCGAGGAGTTGGCCCGATGTCCTCCCCGACCTATGCGACCTATCTGCGTCTCGACGAGCTCCTCTCGTTGCAGCAGCCGCTCACCCCGGCGGACCAGCGGGACCTGAGCGACAGCGAGCGGCTGTTCATCGTGGTGCACCAGGCGTCCGAGACCCTGCTCAGCCAGGTCCTCGTCGACCTCAGACACATCGAGGCCGCCCCGTGCGGACCGGCCTGCTTCGCCCACCGGGTGCGCCGGGCGACCCGGGTGATCGACGCGCTGACGGGACAGCTGACGCTGCTGCGCCACGCGCTGCGCCGGGAGGAGTTCCTGCGGTTCCGGGACCGGTTCGGCACGGCCAGCGGGCTGGAGTCGGAGCAGTTCCGCGAACTGTTCACCCGGGTGAGGCAGTTGACGAAGTACGACGGCGACGGCGCCCCCCGGCCGGCGGGGACCGACCCGCTCGGCGAACTGGACGACGCCGTACGGCGCTGGCGCGGCACCCACCTGGAACTGGTCAGCCACATGCTCGGCGACCTGGCGGGCACCGGCGAGACCTCCGGCGCCGAGTTCCTGGCCGCCCGGCTGGACGGCACACCGGGGGACGGGCCGCCGGTCCGACCGCAGGACGCGCGACCGGCCCGGCCGGCGGCGCCGCCGGTCCCCGAGCCGGCCCCGGCCGCCCCCGCCACGCGCCCGTCGCTCGGACACGTGGTCGTCCTCGGCGGCAGTGTGGCCGGCCTGCTCACCGCGCAGGTCCTCGCGGACCACGCGGAACGGGTGACCGTACTCGAACGCGACCACGGCGACCAGTACGGCGACGGCCCCGCGCCCCGCTCCGGGGTGCCGCAGTCCCGGCACACCCACGTCCTGCTGACCAGCGGGATCAACGCCCTGGACGAGCTGTTGCCCGGACTGCCGGCCGAGCTGATGGAGGCCGGTGCGCCGCGCCTGGCGGTGCCCGGGGACCTCGGGGTGTGGCAGGCGGGGCAGTGGATATCCCGCCGCAACCCGTCCGAGCCGATCATGACCCCGTCGCGTCCGCTCCTGGAGCACCACGTCCGCCGCCGGGTGCTGGCCGACCCCCGCATCGAGGTGCGGACCGGCACCGAGGTGACCGGACTGCTCGGCCGCCCCGGCCGCATCACCGGCGTCACCGTCCGGGACCGGGGCGGCGACCACCCCGCCCCGCGGGAGGTGACGGCCGATCTCGTGGTGGACGCCACCGGGCGGGGCAGCCGTACCCCCCAGTGGCTGACCGGCCTGGGCGGCCGGCCGCCCGCCGAGGAGGTGGTGGAGACCGGGCGGGCGTACGCCACCTGCGCCTTCCACGCCGACGACCCGGCCGCCGACCTGCGCGGCTTCTACCTGGTGCCGGACGCCGGGCAGCCGTACGGCGCGATCGTGCTGCCCGCCGAGGGCGGCCGCTGGCTGGTCACCCTCTCCGGGCCGCGGGACCGGACCCCGCCCACCGACCCGGAGGGCTTCGTCGACTTCGCCGGCCTGCTGCCGCACCCGGCCGTCCACAAGTGGCTGAGCGCGGCCCGCCCCCTCACCCGGCCGGTGGGCTACCGGCACACCGCCAACCGGCGCCGCCGCTACGACCGCCTGGGCCGTGAGACCACCGGACTCCTCGTCGTCGGGGACGCGCTGTGCGCCCTCAACCCGGTCTACGGGCAGGGCCTGTCCGCCGCCGCCCTGAACGCGGTGGCGCTGAAGCACGAACTGGCCGGCCCCTACGCCCCTTCGGCGCACGCCCTGCAACGGGCGGTGCTGAAGTCCTCGGGCCGGGCGTGGGAGGTGGCGACCGGCGCGGACAGCCCGATGCCCGGGGTCACCGGCAACGCGGTGCGCACCGGCCCGGTCGCCCGGCTGCTCAACCGCTACCTCGGCCGGGTGCGCGACCACGTGCCGAGCGACCCGGTGGTGTGCGCCGCCAACCGCGACGTCCTGTTCCTGCTGACCCCGCCGCACACCCTGCTCACCTCGCCCAAGGTGCTGCGGCGGGCGCTGCTGAGCACCGCCGTACCGACCTCCCGTGACCTGCCCACGCCGTGACCACTCCCTGCCGACGAAGGTGCAGCATGCGACATACCCGCGTTCCCCGATGCCCGGTCCGCTCCGCCACCGGCCGGTGGGGCTCATGACGACGACACCCCTGCGGACCCTGACCCCGGTGCTCGACACCGGCCGGACGCTGGTCGGACCCGCCCTGCGCGACGCCGTCCGGGCCCATCTGGGACCGGAGATGAGCCGGGTCGCGCACTACCACTTCGGGTGGGCGGACACCGAGGGCCGGCCCACCGGCAGCTGGGGCGGGAAGATGGTCCGGCCCGCGCTGGCCCTGCTGTCGGCGCGGGCGGCGGGCGCGCCGGCCGCCGACGGCCTGCCCGCCGCGGTCGCCATCGAGCTGGTGCACAACTTCTCCCTGCTGCACGACGACATCATGGACGGCGACCGCACCCGCCGCGGCCGGGCCACCGCCTGGACCGTCTTCGGCGTCCCGGACGCCATCCTGGCCGGGGACGCGCTGGCCGCCGCGGCCACCTCCGTGCTGCTGGCCGCGCCCGGCCCGGGGGCCCGCCCCGCCACCCTGTCGCTGATGTCCGCCACCCAGCGGATGATCGACGGCCAGGCCTCCGACGTCGCCTTCGAGCGGCGCGACGACGTGACCCTCGCCGAGTGCCTGCGGATGGCCGGCGACAAGACCGGCGCGCTGCTCGGCTGTGCCTGCTCGCTCGGTGCCGAACTGGTCGGCGGCGACCCGGACCTGGTCGGCCGGCTGGCCGCCTTCGGCGAACACATCGGGCTCGCCTTCCAGCTCGTCGACGACCTGCTGGGCATCTGGGGCGATCCGGACCGGGCCGGCAAACAGGTGGGCGCCGACCTGCGGGTCCGCAAGAAGTCGCTGCCCGTGGTGGCGGCCCTGAACGCGCCGGACACCGACGAACTGCGCGCCCGGTACCTGAGCCAGGAACCGCTGACCGAGCGCGCCGTAGAGCGCGTCGCCGACCTGGTGGAACGGGCCGGCGGCCGGGACTGGGCGCGCGACGAGGCGGCCCGCCGGATCGCCGAGGCCGAGCGGTGCCTGGCGGCCGGCGTCCCGGACGACGTACGCGGCGAGCTGCTGGAGGTCGCCGGGTTCATCCTCGGCCGCCAGCTCTGACCCGCCCCCTTTGTCGAACACCTGACGCACCTGACGCACCTGACGAAGAGAAAGGCCCTCTCATGACCGAAGCCACCGAGATCCCCATCGGCGGCCGGGCCGCCGCCTGCCCGTTCGCCCCCGTCGCGGAACTGTACGAGGCGCAGAAGGACGACGCACTGCGCCGGGTCTCGGTGCCCAGCCCGATGCTGGGCGCCTTCGACGCGGTGGTCGTCACCCGGTACGAGGACGTCAAGAGCGTGCTCGCCGACGACCACCTGCGGATGGGCGGGTCCATGCCCTACCAGGCGGGCAACCTGCTCAGCTACGACGGCCCCGAGCACACCCGGCTGCGGCGCATGCTGACCGGGTCGTTCACCACCAAGCGGGCCCGGGAGCTGCGCCCGCAGATCGCGGGCGTCGTCGACTCGGCGCTGGACGCGGTGGCGGCGGCCGGTCCCGGCGCGGACCTGGTGCAGCTGTTCTGCACGCCCATCCCGACCCTGGTCATCTGCGAACTGCTGGGCGTGCCGTACGCCGACCGCGAGGAGTTCCAGCAGCGCACCGTGGTCGCGCTGGACTTCAGCTCCAGCCGCGAGGTCCAGATGCAGAAGGCCGCCGAGATGGAGGCCTACATGGCCGGGCTGGTGGCCCGCCACCGCGAGGAGCCGGGCGACAACGTACTGGGCCGGGTGGTGCGCGAGTTCGGCGACCAGCTGACCGACAGCGAACTGGCCGGCATCGGCAACATGCTGCTCATCGCCGGCCACGAGACCATCGCCAACACCCTGTCCGCCGCCATCGCCCTGCTGCTCCAGCACCCCGACCAGCTCGCGGTGGTGCGCGACGACCCCGAGGCGGTCGACGGGGCGGTCGAGGAACTGCTGCGGTACTGCGCCCCGGCCGCCATCCTGCCGCGCCAGGCGTCCGGAAACATCTGCGTGCGCGACCAGGAGATCAAGGAGGGCGAACGGGTGGTGGCGTCCGTACTGGCCGCCAACCGGGACCTCGGCGACGCCGACCAGGACCTGGACCGCCTCGACGTGCGCCGCCCGGTGCAGCGCCACCTCACCTTCGGCTTCGGCCCGCACCAGTGCCTGGGCCAGCAACTGGCCCGGATGGAGCTGCGGGTGGCGCTGCCCGCGCTGTTCGCCCGGTTCCCGGACCTGCGCCTCGCCGTCCCGCAGGAAGAGCTGGACTACCGCACCAACGCCCTGGTCTTCGGGGTGAACAGCCTGCCGGTCGCCTGGTGAGCGGCATGGAAGTGGAGACGGACCGGGCCCGGTGCTTCGCGGTCGGCAACTGCGCCGCGCTGGCACCGGCGGTCTTCGACCAGAGCGACGAGGACGGCACGGTCGTGGTCCTCGACGCGACTGTGCCCGAGGCCGAGCACGCGGCGGTCCGGGAAGCGGCCCTGCGCTGCCCCGCCTCGGTCATCACCGTGCACGAACACACCCCGGCCCGCCATGACTGACCCGCGGCACCGGACAGACCGCCAAGCACCGGAAAGACCTTCAGGGGAAAGCAATGCATGAGACAGAGGTGCCCGTCCTGGTCGTCGGCGGCGGGGGCTGCGGACTGGCCGCGTCGGTCTTCCTGTCCGAGGCGGGCGTGCGCCATCTGCTGGTGGAGCGCCGCGAGTCGACGTCCGTCCTGCCCCGGGCGCACTACCTGAACCAGCGCACCATGGAGATCTTCCGGCAGTACGGGATCGCCGGCGACGTCTACCGGGCCGGCTGCCCGCCGCAGCACATGAGCGAGGTGGTCTGGAGCACCTCGCTGGCCGGCGACGGACCGGTGGACGCCCAGGTGCTGCACCGGATGGAGTCCTTCGGCGGCGGCCGCCCCACCGGGCCCTACGCGGCCGACAGCACCGGCCCGTCCACCAACCTGCCGCAGCACCGGCTGGAGCCGCTGCTGCGCGACCACGCCGAGCGACGCGCCCCGGACAGCCTGCTCTTCCACCACGAGCTGACCTCGTTCACCCAGGACGAAGACGGTGTCACCGCGCTGGTGACCGACCGCACCACCGGCGAGGCCCGCACCGTGCGGGCCCGCTATCTGCTGGGCGCCGACGGCGGCCGGAGCGTCGGCAAGGCCCTCGGCATACCGATGGAGGGCGCCGGCGGCGGCTTCACCATCCTCTCGGTGCACTTCAGCGCGGACCTGTCGCGCTGGTGGCCCGGTGACTCGGTGCTGATGACCCACATCATCAGTCCCGAGGGCGAGGTGTCGGTGGTGGTCGCGACCGGGCCGAGCTGGGGGCTGGCCTCCCAGGAGTGGGCGCTGCACTTCAGGCTGCCGCCCGGTGCCGAGGCCGACCTCGGCGCTGAGGCGATCGCCGCCCGGGTGCGGCAACTGCTCAGGCTGCCCGAGGAGTTGGACGTACAGGTTCATCACGTCAGCGAGTACCGGCCGGAGGCGGTGGTGGCCCGGTCGCTGCGCTCGGGGCGGGTGTTCCTGGCCGGGGACGCCGCGCACCGGCAGCCGCCCGCCGCCGGCGGCGGCCTGAACACGGCCGTCCAGGACGCGCACAACCTGGCCTGGAAACTCGGCGCCGTCCTCGGCGGCCGGGCCGGTGCGGCACTGCTGGACTCCTACGAGTCGGAACGGCTGCCCGTCGCCCGGCGCAACGTGAGCTGGGCGATGACCTGTCTGCTCAACTACGGGGTGCTGTTCGCGAGCCTCGGCGTGGTGCACGGCCGCCCGGACGCCACCTTGGCCAACTTCACCGAACTCCTCTCCGACACCCCGATCGGCCGCACCCGGCGGACCGTGACCCGCGAGGTGTTCGGCACCCAGCGCATCGAGTACCAGGCCCACGACATCGAACTCGGCCACTCCTACGAGGCCGGCGCGGTGGCCCCGGACGGCACCGAGCCGCCGCCGCGCGACCCCACCGGCGCGGCCTACCACCCGGTCACCCGGCCCGGACACCGGCTGCCGCACGCCTGGCTGCGGCACGGCGACACCCGGGTGTCGACCCACGACCTGGTCACCGGCCACCCCGGCTTCGTACTGATCACCGGCCCGCTGAGCGAGAGCTGGGCGGTCGCGGCCAAGAAGGCCGCGGACACCCACGGGGTGCCGGTCACCGTGGTGTCCGTCGGCCGCCGGGCCGGCACCGCGGACTACTGGGACGCCGACGGCGGCTGGGCCGCGGTGCGCGGCACCGACGACGACGGCGCCCTGCTGGTCCGGCCGGACCACCACGTCGCCTGGCGCGCCGCGCACGCCGGCCCGCACCCGGACCGGGACCTCGGCGCGGCGCTGCGACGCGTCCTCGGGCACCCCGACGCCACGACCACCGGGAGCTGACCATGCCCGCCACCGACGCCGAACGCGTCGTGCACGCCTTCCTGACCGGCATGGGACCGACCCCCGACGACATCCGCAGGGTCATGGACGGCTTCCTCACCGACGACTGCGTCTGGCAGAACCCCGGCGCCCCGGTGTGCCGGGGCAAGCGGGACATCCTCGCGCTGCTGCCGCCGGACTTCGCCCGCCTGGAGGTCCGGTTCCGGCACCTGGCCACGGCCGGTGACACAGTGCTGGCCGAGCGGACCGAGAGCATGTACCGCGCCGACGGCAGCCCGATCGCCCGCCACCTGAACGTCATGGCCGCCTTCGAACTGCGGGCCGGCCGGATCAGCGCCTGGCGGGACTACTACGACCACACCCATCTCATCTCCGAGCGCCCGGACTGGTGACCATGACGCACAAGCGAACGGACCTGCTCGACCTCCGCGCCGACCTGGTGAGCCGGGTGCACAAGTTCGGCCCGGTGCTCGCCGAAGGGACCGCGCAGGGGGAGCGGGAGCGCAGACTGCCCGACGCCACCGTGCGGGCGATCGACGAGTCGCAGGTGAGCCGGGTGTGGACGGCACGCTCCTACGGCGGCCTGGAGGCCGACGTCCGCACCATGAGCGAGGTCGCCAAGGCGCTGTCCCACCACTGTCCGTCCACCTCGTGGGTGGTCAACAACATCAACGGCTCCAACCTGCTCGCCGCGAAGTTCCCCGCGGCCGCCCGGGACGAGGTGTTCGGCGCCGACCCCGGCGCCAAGCTGGCCTCGGTGTTCGCCGCCACCGGCACCGCCGTGCGCACCGACGGCGGCTTCCTGCTCACCGGCAGCTGGCCGTACGCCACCGGCATCCTGCACGACGACTGGGTGATCCTGGTGGCGCGGGAGGTGGACGCGGCCGGGGAGCCCGTGGGCGGGCTCTCGCTGCTGGTGCCCGCCGCGGACCTGACCGTCGAGGACACCTGGCACACCGTGGGCATGCGCGCCACCGGCAGCCACACCGTCGTCCTGCGGGACACCTTCGTGCCCGCGCACCGGGTGATCCCGGCCGAGGTGCAGCGGGGGCGGGAGAACGCCACCGACACCACCCTGGCACCGCTGTTCCGCACGGCGGCGATCGCCGCCATGGGCGTGGTCTGCGCCTCCGTGGTGGTCGGCATCGGCCAGGCCGCGCTCGCCCACGTCGTCGACAAGGCTCCCGGCCGGGGGATCGCGCCCAGCAAGTACACCAGCCAGCCCGGCTCCCAGACCTTCGTCTCCGCGCTCGGCGGCACCGCCCTGACCCTCGACGCGGCCGACCTGCACGTGACCCGGGCCGCCGACGTCATCGACGAGGCCGCGCACGCCGCCGTCGGGCTCCCGGAGAACGAACTGCGCCGCATCCGCGGCGACGTCGGCCAGGCGGTCAACCTGGTCACCGTCGCCCTCGACGAGCTGATGTGGGCGCACGGGGCGGCCGCCTTCGCCGAGTCCAACCCGCTCCAGCAGTACTGGCGCGACGCCAACACGGCGGCCCGGCACGCCCTGCTCAACCCGCGCATCGGCCGGGAACTGTACGGCGGCGCGTTCTTCGGCCTGGACCTCGTCGTGCCCAGTCTCTGAACCCACCCACCCAAGGAAGCTCCCCCATGGTCTGGTTGCCCCCCGTCCTCATCCCGATGTCGCAGGTCGCGCCGGTCACCCAGGGCCCGGCCGACGTACCGGACGCGCTCTTCTGGGCGCTGGCCGGCCCGACCGCGCTCGGCTGGCTGCTGACCTATGTGCTGGCCATCCGGCAGGCGCTGGTGGACCGGCGGGTGGGCATCCCCGCCTACCTGGTGGCGGTCAACTTCGCGTGGGAGTTCAGCCTGACCTTCGTACTGGAACAGACCCCGTCGCAGCGGCAGATCAACTTCCTGTGGGTGCTGTTCAACGCCGTCCTGCTGTACCAGGCGCTGCGGTACGGGCCGCGGGACTACCCGGCGCTGGGGGCCCGGGTCTTCAGGTGGTCGTTCCTGGGCGTGCTGCTGTGGGCGGCGGTGATGGTCGTCGTGGGGGCCAACGAGTTCCACGACCGGGAGGGCATGTACACCGGCATGATCATTCAGGTGCCGCTGAGCGCGGCGTTCCTGCTGATGCTCAAGCGGCGCGGGTCCAGCGTCGGACAGTCCATGCAGCTGGCCGCCGCCAAGCTGGTGGGCTCCCTCTTCGCCGGACTGACCGCCTTCGTCCTCTACCCGTCGCACCACCTGCTCCAGGTGCTGGTGCCGACCTACGTGGTTCTGGACGTCGCCTACGTGGTGCTGCTGCGCCGGACGATGCGCCTGGAGGGACGGCCGCCGTGGGCGTGGCGCGGGCCGGCGGCCGTCCCGGAGGCGGGCACCGAGTCCGGTGCCCGGTCAGATCACGCCGCTGCGTAACGCGTAGGCCACCGCGTGCGGCCGGTTGCGCAGGTTCAGCCGCCGGGTGACCCCGAACACGACGCGTTTGACCGCCCGTTCCGACAGGCACATCCGGTCGGCGATCTCAGCGGTGTCCAGACCTTCCGACATCAGCCGCAGGACGTCGATCTCCCGGGGGGTCAGCCCGGAGGTGTGCAGGCCGTGCGGTGAGAGCACCTCGCGCTGCATCCGCTCCAGCTGCCGCAGCAGTTCGCCGAGCAGCTGGGCGGGGAGCACGCCGCCGCCGGCCGCGGCGGTCAGCACCGCCTCCTCGATCCGGCCGCTGGTGGCGGCGGTCCGCGGCAGCACCGCGACCACGTTGCACTCCACCGCGACGAACAGTTCGCCGCGGTCGATCTCGGACGGGATCAGCACCACCGGCACCCGCAGGGTGTTCTTGATCCTGCGCAGCAGCGATGTCACCTCCACGGTCATCCGCTCGGCGACGACCACGGCGACGTCGACGGGATCGGGGCGGTCCGCCGACACCACTTCGATGTGCTGGGTGGCGGCGAGATGGCCGCTCACCGCCGACTGTGTGAGCGGGTCGGGCGCCCGCACCAGTGCTTTGGTGGTACGAGTCGGGGCATGGGGGGTGGTCATGGTGAGTCCTCCAGGAACAAGACAGCGTGTGCGCCTGGGCATTCGGTCGCGATGCCGGGCGCCGACGGTGGTACTTCCCGAGCCGGTTCGCGTCGCCGCGGGGTCGTCCGCTCAACACTTCCCAGTGGCATATGTCATGGGCATGACCGGCGTCGAATCGCACTGTTCCAGCACGTCAAAGCTCCCCGAGAGTGGCCTGAGGTGGTCCGTGACAGTCGGATAACGATGTCAGAAACCCTACTGGGGCCGACTTCGGGGAGCCGGGTGATCACGCTGTTGCCGTTGCCGAAGGGGGAATCCCTCGTTCAGCCGGCGACGACCTCCACGGCGCCGCCGTCGACCGGTTCCATGGTCTCGGCCAGGAGCAGGGCCTCCTCGATCAGGGTCTCCACGATCCGGTGCTCGGGGACCGTCTTGACGACCTGGCCCTTGACGAAGATCTGCCCCTTGCCGTTGCCGGACGCCACTCCGAGATCGGCCTCCCGGGCCTCTCCGGGACCATTGACCACACACCCCATCACGGCCACCCGCAACGGTACTTCCATGCCCTCCAGCCCCGCGGTGACCTCGTCGGCGAGCTTGTAGACGTCCACCTGGGCCCGGCCGCAGGACGGGCAGGAGACGATCTCCAGCTTGCGCGGGCGCAGGTTCAGCGACTGGAGGATCTGGTTGCCGACCTTGGCCTCCTCCACCGGCGGCGCCGACAGCGACACCCGGATGGTGTCCCCGATGCCCTGGCGCAGCAGCGCGCCGAACGCCACCGCCGACTTGATGGTGCCCTGGAACGCCGGACCGGCCTCGGTCACCCCCAGGTGCAGCGGATAGTCGCAACTCTCGGCGAGCAGCTCGTAGGCGCGGATCATGACCACCGGGTCGTTGTGCTTGACCGAGATCTTCAGGTCGTGGAAGCCGTGCTCGGCGAAGAGCGACGCCTCCCACAGCGCCGACTCGGCCAGCGCCTCCGGGGTCGCCTTGCCGTACTTCTTCATCAGCCGCGCGTCCAGCGACCCCGCGTTCACCCCGATCCGGATCGGCGTGCCGTGGTCCTTGGCCGCGCGGGCGATCTCGCCCACCTTGTCGTCGAACTTCTTGATGTTGCCCGGGTTCACCCGCACCGCGGCACACCCCGCCTCGATGGCGGCGAACACGTACTTGGGCTGGAAGTGGATGTCGGCGATCACCGGGATCTTGGACTTCCGGGCGATCGCGGGCAGCGCCTCGGCGTCGTCGGCGCTCGGGCAGGCCACCCGGACGATGTCGCAGCCGGCCGCGGTGAGTTCGGCGATCTGCTGGAGGGTGGCGTTGACGTCGGCCGTGACGGTCGTGGTCATCGACTGCACGGAGATCGGGTGCTCACTGCCCACCCCGACCGCGCCGACCGCCAGTTGGCGGGTGGGCCGGCGCGCGGCGAGCGTGGCGGCGGGCAGAGCGGGCATTCCGAGCGCGACCTGGGTCACCGCGGGGTCCTTTCCGGGAGGGAGGCGGGGGCGGGGGCGGGAGACACGGCGCCGTGCAGGGCCAGTACCGTGTCGGCGACGGACCGTGCGGTGAGGCCGTGTTCGGCGAGGATGTCCGGGCGCGCACCGTGCCGCAGGAACGCGCGGGGCAGCCCGAGCGCGTGCACCGGGGTGCGGACCCGGGCGTCGGCGCAGGCCAGGGCCAGCGCGGCGCCCACGCCCCCGGCGCGCACCCCGTCCTCCACACAGAGCGCGAGCCGGTGGCGGGAGACCAGGTGGGTCAGGGCGGGCGCGACCGGCAGCACCCAGCGCGGGTCGACGACGGTCACCCCGACGCCCGCCTCGGCCAGCAGCTCGGCCGCGCCCAGCGCGGTGCCCGCCAGGGCCCCGGTGGAGACCAGCAGGACGTCCAGCGGCCGGGACCGGGTGCGGTGCAGGATGTCCACGCCCTCCATCCGGGTCAGCGCGGCGATCTCCGGACCGGCGCCGCCCTTCGGGAACCGCAGCGCGGTGGGGCCGTCCTGGACGGCCAGCGCCTCGCCCAGCAGTTCGGCGAGCCGCACGGTGTCGCGCGGCGCCGCCACCCGCATCCCCGGCACCGTGCCCAGCAGGGCCAGGTCCCACATGCCGTGGTGGCTGGGACCGTCGGGTCCGGTGACCCCCGCGCGGTCCAGGACGAACGTCACCGGCAGGCCGTGCAGGGCGACGTCCATCATGATCTGGTCGACGGCGCGGTTCAGGAAGGTGGCGTAGAGGCAGACCACCGGATGCAGGCCGCCGGTGGCCAGTCCCGCCGCGCTGGTCACCGCGTGCTGCTCGGCGATGCCCACGTCCAACACCCGGTCCGGGAACCGCCGGGCGAACCCGTGCAGCCCGACCGGCCGCAGCATCGCGGCGGTCAGCGCCACCACGTCGGGCCGCTCGGCGCCGATCCGCTCCAGCTCCGCGCCGAACACGGCGGTCCAGCCGGGCGCCGAGCCGGAGCCGGAGCCGGCGGACGGTGACCGGCCGGTGGCCGGGTCGAGGACACCGATGCCGTGCATCCGGTCGGCCGGGTCGGTCTCGGCCGGGAGGTAACCGCGGCCCTTCTCGGTGACACAGTGCACGACGACCGGCTGCTCCAGTTCGGCGGCGAGCCGCAGGGCCCGCTCGACGGCGCCGAGGTCGTGCCCGTCCACCGGCCCGAGGTAGGCCAGGCCGAGGGTCTCGAACAGCGACGGGCCCGGCGGCCGGCCGGCCCGCAGCGCGGTCAGGTGCTCGGCCAGCGCGCCGACCGTGGGGTCGTAGGAGCGGCCGTTGTCGTTGAGGACCACCACCACCGGCCGCCCGCCGCGGCCGAGGTTGTTCAGCGCCTCCCAGGCCATCCCGCCGGTCAGCGCGCCGTCCCCGACCACCGCGACCGTCCGGCGGCGGGGCGCGCCGCGCAGCCGGTCGGCCCGGGCCAGGCCGTCGGCCCAGGACAGCGCCGTGGAGGCGTGCGAGTTCTCCACCAGGTCGTGCGGGGACTCCTCGCGCAGCGGATAGCCGGACAGCCCGCCCGGCGCGCGCAGTGTGTCGAAGGCGGACCGCCGGCCGGTCAGGATCTTGTGGACGTAACTCTGGTGTCCGGTGTCGAACACGATGCGGTCGGTCGGCGAGTCGAAGACGCGGTGCAGCGCGATGGTCAGTTCGACCACGCCCAGGTTGGGACCCAGATGGCCGCCGCTGGCGCACACCTTGTCGACCAGGAACTCCCTGATCTCCCGGGCCAGTTCGGGCAACTCCTCGGCGGGCAGCTCCTTGAGCTCCCGGGGACCGGTGATACGGCCGAGCACACTCGGTGACACGTCTCTCCTCGCTCAGCTGGGACGGCCGTCCGCCGTCCGCCGCGCGGTACGGCGAACGGGTGAGGGAAGGTCGAAACTCACGGTCTCGCGCGCGATCTCGCGCTCCTCGACCTGGACCGGGCCGAACGCGCC
This sequence comes from Streptomyces sp. JW3, assembly GCF_052216785.1. Taxonomy (NCBI): domain Bacteria; kingdom Bacillati; phylum Actinomycetota; class Actinomycetes; order Kitasatosporales; family Streptomycetaceae; genus Streptomyces; species Streptomyces sp. JW3. Next base: position 25,058 of record NZ_JBQOUX010000069.1, read on the forward strand.
CAGCCGGTCCACCACCTCGGTGACCAGGGCGGGCGGTGCCGACGCGCCGGCCGTCAGCCCCACGGTGCGCACCCCCGCCAGCCACTCGGGCCGGATGTCGGCGGCCCGGTCGATCAGCTCGGCGCGGGTGCCCTCGCGGCGCGAGAGCTCCACCAGGCGCACCGAGTTGGAGGAGTTCTCCGAACCGACCACCAGGACCAGGTCGGACTCCCCGACGATGGCCTTCAGCGCGGCCTGCCGGTTGGTGGTGGCGTAGCAGATGTCCTCGCTCGGCGGTTCCTGGAGCAGCGGGAACCGCTCCCTGAGCGCACCGACCACCTCGGCGGTCTCGTCGACCGCGAGGGTGGTCTGGGTGAGGTAGGACAGCTGCCGCCCGGTGCCGGCGGCCAGGTCCTGGACCTCGTCGGGCGTGGAGACCAGCACCATCGACTCCGGTGCCTCCCCGAGGGTGCCCTCGACCTCCTCGTGACCGGCGTGCCCGACGAGCACGATGGTGTCGCCGCGGGCCGCGAACCGGCGGGCCTCGGCATGGACCTTGGCGACCAGCGGGCAGGTCCCGTCGATGACCTCGAGACGGCGCCGGTCCGCCTCCCGGCGCACGGCGGGGGAGACCCCGTGCGCGGAGAACACCACCGTCGCGCCGTCCGGCACCTCGTCCAGCTCTTCGACGAACACCGCTCCTCTGGCCGCGAGGTCGTCGACCACGGTGACGTTGTGCACGATCTGTTTGCGGACGTAGACGGGGGCGCCGCGCTGCTCCAGAGCGCGCTCCACGATCTCGATGGCCCGCTCCACCCCCGCGCAGAAGGACCGGGGGCCGGCCAGCAGGACGCGGCGGGCGACGCCGTCCCCCGGGGACTCGGACGAGCTCACATCAGCCATGATCAGGACAGTAGGGACGGAGCGGCGCCGGGTGCTACGGCCGTTTCCACTTTCCGGAACGGTCGTTGGGCGGGCGCCGGGAGGCCCGTACGCCGGGCCGGCGAAGGGCCGACAAAAGGGCCCGATCCCGAGCACCCTGGGGACAGCAATCCCGGCCGCCCTTGAGAACGCCGTCGGCCCGCCGGTAGACCGGAACCCGGTGACGTGGGCGGCGGCGACGGGAGCACCCCGGTGGACGGTGAACGGCATCCTCAGGCACCGCGCCCGGGGACGACCGCCGGTCCGGTGCTTCAGACGGCGGTGCCCGCGGCCGTGGGCGGCCCGCTGCGCAAGGCGGTGGCCGTGCTGGAGGCGCTGGCCGAGGCGTCCCGCCCGCTGACCCTGTCGGAGCTGTCCCGGCTGGTGAACCTGCCGAAGTCGACCCTGCACCGGCTGATGCGGGCGCTCACCGACATCGGTCTGGCGGTGCGCCGGGAGTCCAAGTCCTACGAACTCGGCACGTACCTGTCCCGGCTGGCGGCCACCGGCGGCCCCGCCGGGGTGCAGCGCCTCAGCTACCCGGTCACGCCGTTCCTGCTGGAGCTGTTCCAGCACACCCACCGGATCGTCAGCCTCGGCACCCTGGCGGGGACGAAGGTCCAGCACGTCGGCACCCTCTACGGGCAGGAGCACGCCCGGCTCGCGATGGCCCTGCGGCAGCCGGTGCCCGCGCACTGCTCGGCGGCGGGCAAGCTGCTGCTCGCGATGAACAAGCGCGATCCGGCGGACCTCTTCGACACGGCCACCGCCGGCACCGTGGTGAACCGGGCCCGGGCGGACGCGATGCGGCGCGAGTTCGACCGCATCCGGCGCACCGGACTGTCCTACGCCCGCAGCGAGTTCATCCCCGACCTGGTCGAACTGGCCGCCCCGGTCCGGCTCGGGAAGTCCGGCCCGGTGGCCGCGGTGGTCCTGGGCGACACGGTGAACACCAGGGACCTGCGCAGCGTCGCCCGCGCCCTGCTCGACACCGTCGACGCGATCGAACAGCGACTGGCCGAGGCCGGCTGACCCCCGGCGGGCGTCCCGCTCAGGTCCCGGCCGACAGCTGGAAGCCGAAGGCGTACCGGGACGCCCGGTACAGGTGCCTGCCGTGGTCGACGGGCCGGCCCGCCGCGTCGTACGCCGTGCGGCGCATGGTCAGCAGTGCGGCGCCGGGCGTCTCGTGCAGGTGGGCGGCGTCCGCGGCGGTACCGGCCGCGCGCGGCGTCCGGTACCGGCCGGTGGTCTCCAGCCGGGCACCTCCAGGGCGGCGGCCAGCTCCGGCCCGGCGGCGACGACTTCGTGGCGCGGCATCCGGGTGCCGGGGCCCCGGCCGGCGGCCGCCGGCGGTCACAGATGCCGGCGGCGGCCGGCGGCGGCCCGCTCGTAGACCGCCCGCGCCTCGGCGGCGGCCGGCCGCGCGGCCACCTCGGCCACCGGCACGTCCCACCACGCCTCGGCCGGCGGCGCGGTCGGCGCCGGGTCGGTCTCCACGTACACGCAGGTCGGCCGGTTGGCGGCGCGGGCGGTGGCGAGCGCCGCGCGCAGTTCGGCCACCGTCCTGGGGCGCAGTACGGCCATGCCGAGGCTGGCCGCGTTGGCCGCGAGGTCCACCGGCAGCGGGTCGCCGGTGAACGAACCGTCGGCGGCCCGGTACCGGTACGCCGTGCCGAACCGCTCGGCGCCCACCGACTCGGAGAGCCCGCCGATGGAGGCGTAGCCGTGGTTCTGGAGGACGACCAGCTTGACGGGGAGGTTCTCCTGCACGGCGGTGACGATCTCGGTGGGGTTCATCAGGTACGTGCCGTCGCCGACCAGCGCCCACACCGGCGTGCCCGGCGCGGCCTGCTGGACCCCGACGGCGGCCGGGATCTCGTAGCCCATGCAGGAGTAGCCGTACTCCAGGTGGTACTGGCGCCGGGACCGGGCCCGCCACAGTTTGTGCAGGTCGCCGGGGAGCGACCCGGCGGCGTTGATCACCACGTCCGGCTCGCCGACCACCTGGTCCAGCGCGCCGATCACCTGCGTCTGCGTCGGTACCGCGCTGTCGTCCCCGGCCCGCAGCGCGGCCTGCACCACCCGTTCCCAGCGCTCCTTGCCGGCGCGGTACTCGGCCGTGTAGGCCCCGTCCACCCGATGGCCGCCGAGCGCCTCGGTGAGCGCCTCCAGGCCCGTGCGCGCGTCGCAGACCAGGGTGCGGGCGGCGAGCTTGTGGGCGTCGAAGGCGGTGATGTTGAGGTTGAGGAACCGCACCCGCGGGTGCTGGAACAGGGTGCCGGAGGCGGTGGTGAAGTCGCTGTACCGGGTGCCGACGCCGATCACCAGGTCGGCGGCGCGGGCCAGCGCGTCGGCCACGGCGGTACCGGTGTGGCCGACGCCGCCGACGTCGGCCGGGTGGTCGTGGCGCAGGGCGCCCTTGCCGGCCTGGGTGCACGCGACGGGGACGCCGGTGGCGTCGGCCAGCGCGCGCAGGGCGTCCTCGGCCCGGCTGTGGTGGACGCCGCCGCCCGCGACGATCAGCGGGCGGGCGGCGGCCCGGATCGCGCCCGCCGCGTCGGCCAGTTCGGCCGGGTCGGGCGCGGGCCGCCGGACCCGCCAGACGCGGTCGGCGAAGAACTCCGCCGGCCAGTCGAACGCCTGGGCCTGCACGTCCTGCGGGAGGGCGAGGGTGACCGCGCCGGTCTCGGCGGGGTCCGCCAGCACCCGCATCGCGCTCGGCGCGGAGCCGAGCAGCGCCTCGGGGCGGGTGATCCGGTCGAAGTACCGGGACACCGGGCGCAGGGTGTCGTTGACCGAGACGTCAGCTGCCACCGGGTGCTCCAGTTGCTGGAGCAGCGGGTCGGCGGGGTGGGCGGCGAAGTAGTCGCCGGGCAGCAGCAGCACCGGCAGCCGGTTGACGGTGGCGAGGGCGGCGCCGGTGACCAGGTTGGTGGCGCCGGGGCCGATCGAGGTGGTGACGGCCTGCGCGGAGAGCCGGTCCAGATGCCGGGCGTACCCGACCGCCGCGTGCACCATCGCCTGTTCGCTGCGACCCTGGTGGTACGGCATGACGTCCGCGTACTCGACGAGGGCCTGGCCGATCCCGGCCACGTTGCCGTGCCCGAAGATGCCCCAGGTCCCGGCGATCAGCCGGTGCCGGACGCCGTCCCGTTCGGTGTACTGGGCGGCCAGGAACCGGACCAGGGCCTGGGCGGTGGTCAGCCGGTGGACGCGGGTGCTCATACGTTCCTCTCCGGTGCGGCGTAGAGGGGGAGCCGGGGGTCCACGGGCTGCTCCGGCCAGGTGGCGCGGACCCAGGCGTGGCCGGGATGGTCGCTGATCAGCCAGGCCCGTTCGGCGGCCGGGCCGGCCATGACGTTGAGGTAGTACATGTGGTGGCCCGGCACGGCCATCGACGGTCCGTGCCAGCCGTCCGGGATGAGGACCACGTCCCCGTCGCGCACCTCGGCCAGCACGTCGGTGCCGCGGCCCCGTCCGGACGGCGAGACCCGCTGGTAGCCGAGGCCGGGCAGGCCGTCGTGGGCGGCGAACTCGAAGTAGTAGATCTCCTCCAGCTCCGCCTCCCGGCCGGGGCGGTGCTCGTCGTGCTTGTGCGGCGGGAAGGAGGACCAGTTGCCGCCGGGGGTGATCACCTCGACGGCGATCAGCTTGTCGCAGTCGAAGGTGTCCGCCGCGGCGAAGTTGTTGACCTGGCGCGAGCAGTTCCCGGTGCCGCGCAGTTCGACGGGGACGCAGGAGGCCGGGCCGTAGCGGGCGGGCAGCCGGCGGGCGCAGCGGGCGCCGGTGAGCGCGAACCGGCCGCCGGCGGCGGAGGTGACGGTCGCGCGGGCGTCGCGCGGGACGTAGGCGAAGTCGCTGACGGCGCTGAACACGTCCGGGCGGCCGTGCAGTTCGAAGACCGCGCCGTCGGCGGTCACCGTGCAGCCGCCGGCCAGCGGCAGCACGATCCACTCGCTGTCCCCGGCGTCGAAGGTGTGCGCGCCGCCCGGGGGGAGGGTGAGGACCCGCAGGCCGCTGTACCCCCAGCCGGCGCGCTGTGGGGTCACGTGCACCGCGTAGCGGCCGTCCGCGGCCTCGCCCGCGGCCAGGTGGTACGTCATCGCCGTCTCCCTCTCCGTGGGCGGCCCGCTCACAACAGTCCGACCGCAGTGTCCACCGCCTGCTCCACACTGCCCTGCGCCGGGTAGAGCAGCGAGCGCCCCACGACCAGGCCCCGCACGGTGGGCAGCCGCAGCGCCTCGCGCCAGCGCGCGTACGCCGCCTCCTGATCGTTCCCCACCTCGCCGCCGAGCAGCACCACCGGCAGGGTGGCGGTCCGCAGCACCTCGGCCATGTCGTCCGGGTCGTCGGTCACCGGAAGTTTCAGCCAGGTGTAGGCGGAGGTGCCGCCGAGCCCCGAGGCGATCGCGATGGACCGGGTGACCGCCTCGGCGGACAGGTCGGTACGGACCCGGCCCGCCACGCGGCGGCACCAGAACGGCTCCACGAACAGCGGCAGCCGGTGCGCGGCCATCGCGTCCACGGCCCGCGCGGCCGACTCCAGGGTGGCCAGCGACCCCGGGTCGTCCGGGTCGATGCGCAGCAGCAGCTTGCCCGCGTCGAACCGCAGCCGGGCCAGGTCCTCGGCGCGGTACCCGGTGAACCGGTCGTCCAGCTCGAAGGCGGCGCCCGCGAGGCCGCCGCGGTTCATCGAGCCCACCGCGACCTTGCCCTCCAGCGCGCCGAGCAGCAGCAGGTCCTCCAGGACGTCGGCGGTGGCCAGCACGCCGTCGACACCGGGCCGGGACAGCGCGGTGCACAGCCGCGCCAGCAGCTTTGCCCGGTCGGCCATCGCGAGCGGGCGGTCCCCGACGCCGAGCGCGCCGCGCGCCGGATGGTCGGCGGCCACGATCATCAGCCGTCCGCTGTCGCCGAGCAGCGGGCGGCGCACCCGGCGGGCCGCCGCCTCGGCGATCGCCTCGGGGTGCCGCGCTCTGACCGCGGTGAGGTCGGCGGGGGTGAGGGGCACGACGGGACTCCGTTCGGGAGGGCAGGGGTAGGTCCGGTCGCCGGGGGTAGAGATCGGTCGCCCTTTCGGGGGCGGGACGCTTTCAGGTGTAGGACGACGGACCCGAACCTGTCAATACTTTGTACGGACATACGGACCTGCTGGTGAAACGATGTCTTGACAAAGTATTGACAGCGCGGACGCGACCCACTTGTATCCGGTCCCAGCGCAAGCCTTCTCCACCCCTTCTCCACGGCACTGGCTCTTCCGTCGACAGTGAGGTGCAGGAAAGATGGACCGCTCCGCTCCCGCCCGCCCCGCCCGTCCCCGCTCCCGCGGCTTCGGCCCCGTCCTGGCGCTGGCCGCGGCGGCGGCGCTGACCCTGGCCGGCTGCTCCAGCGGCTCCGGGGGCAAGGACGCCGACGAGGAGGGCGCGTCCGGAGCCTCCGCCGGCCGGGCGAGCACCCCCCGGATGACGGTTGCCCTGGTCACCCATCAGGCGGCCGGCGACACCTTCTGGGACATCGTCCGCAAGGGAGCCGAGGCCGCCGCCGCCAAGGACAACATCAAGCTGATCTACTCCAACGACCCGAACGCGGGCAACCAGGCCAGCCTGGTGCAGAACGCCGTCGACCAGAAGGTCGACGGCATCGCGGTCACCCTCGCCAAGCCGGACGCCCTGAAGAGCGTGGTGGGCAAGGCACGGCAGGCCGGGATACCCGTCGTCGGGCTCAACTCCGGCCTGAGCGACTGGAAGCAGATGGGCCTCACCGAGTTCTTCGGGCAGGACGAGAGCGTGGCCGGCGAGGCGTTCGGCAAGAAGCTCAACGAGGTGGGCGCCAAGAAGGCGGTCTGCGTCCTGCACGAGCAGGGCAACGTCGGCCTCAACCAGCGCTGCGACGGGGTGAAGAAGACCTTCGACGGCACGGTGGAGAACCTCTACGTCAACGGCACCGACATGCCGTCCGTGCAGTCGACGATCACCGCCAAGCTCAAGCAGGACAGCTCCATCGACCACGTCGTCACCCTGGGCGCCCCCTTCGCGATGACCGCGGTGCAGTCGGTCGAGGAGGCCGGCGGCAAGGCGAAGGTCGCCACCTTCGACCTCAACAAGGAACTGACCGGCGCCGTCCGGACGGGCGACATCGAATTCGCCGTCGACCAACAGCCCTACCTCCAGGGATACTTGGCGATCGACGGGCTGTGGCTCTACAAGAACAACGGCAACTACAGCGGCGGCGGTGAGCAGCCGGTGCTGACCGGCCCGGCCTTCGTCGACGAGTCCAACGTCGAGCGGATCTCGGAGTACGCCGCGAAGGGCACCCGGTGATGAGCGCCGCACCCCAGGCGGTCACCGCCGGACCGAGGCCGGCCGGGCGCCCGTTCGCCCTGCGCCTGTTGGCCCGCCCCGAGGTCGGCGTCCTGCTCGGTGCCGTCGCCGTCCTGGTCTTCTTCCTGATCGCCGCCCCCTCGGTACGCCAGGGCGGCTCGATGGCGACCGTCCTCTACCAGTCCTCCACCATCGGCATCATGGCGCTGCCGGTGGCCCTGCTGATGATCGGCGGCGAGTTCGACCTGTCGTCCGGGGTCGCCGTGGTCACCTCGGCGCTCACCGCGAGCATGCTCAGCTACCAGCTGACCGTCAACGTGTGGACCGGTGTGCTCGTCGCCCTCGCCCTCTCCCTCGGCGTCGGCGCGTTCAACGGCTGGGTGCTGGTGAAGACCCGGCTGCCCAGCTTCCTCGTCACCCTCGGCACCTTCCTGATCCTCCAGGGCGTCAACCTCGCCGTCACCAAACTCGTCACCGACAACGTCGCCACCGACGACATCAGCGACATGGACGGCTTCGGCCAGGCCAAGGCCCTGTTCGCCGCCTCCTTCGACGTCGGCGGCGTCGAGGTGAAGATCACCGTGGTGTGGTGGCTGGTCTTCGCCGCGCTGGCCACCTGGGTGCTGCTGCGCACCAAGTACGGCAACTGGGTGTTCGCCGTCGGCGGCGACCAGGACAGCGCCCGCGCGGTCGGCGTACCGGTGACCTTCACCAAGATTTCCCTGTTCATGCTGGTCGGCTTCGGCGCTTGGTTCGTCGGCATGCACCAGCTGTTCACCTTCAACACCGTGCAGTCCGGCGAGGGCGTCGGCCAGGAGCTGATCTACATCGCCGCCGCCGTCATCGGCGGCTGCCTGCTGACCGGCGGCTACGGCTCCGCGATCGGCCCGGTCTTCGGCGCCTTCATGTTCGGCATGGTGAACCAGGGCATCGTCTACGCCGGATGGAACCCCGACTGGTTCAAGGCGTTCCTCGGCGCGATGCTGCTCGGCGCCGTCCTCATCAATCTGTGGGTCCGCCGCGCGGCGACCCGGAGGTGAGCCCCATGACCGACACCCCCGTCACCGCACTGGTCCAGCTGCGCGGCGCCGGCAAGTCCTACGGCACCGTCCGCGCCCTGCACGGCGTCGACCTCGCCGTCCACCCCGGCCGGGTGACCTGCGTGCTCGGCGACAACGGCGCCGGCAAGTCCACCCTCATCAAGATCGTCTCAGGGCTGCACCAGCACACCGAGGGCGAGTTCCTGGTCGACGGCGAACCGGTCCGCTTCAGCACCCCGCGCGAGGCCCTGGACCGCGGTATCGCCGCCGTCTACCAGGACCTGGCCACGATCCCGCTGATGCCGGTGTGGCGCAACTTCTTCCTCGGCTCCGAACTCACCCGGGGCCGTTGGCCACTGCGCCGCCTCGACATCGCCCGCATGAAACGCACCGCCGACGAGGAACTGCGCGCGATGGGCATCGCCCTGGACGACCTGGAACAGCCCGTCGGCACCCTCTCCGGCGGCCAGCGCCAGTGCGTCGCCATCGCCCGCGCCGTGCACTTCGGCGCCCGGGTGCTGATCCTGGACGAGCCCACCGCCGCGCTCGGCGTCAAGCAGTCCGGTGTGGTACTGAAGTACATGGCAGCCGCCCGCGAACGCGGCCTCGGCGTCATCTTCATCACCCACAACCCGCACCACGCCTATCTGGTCGGCGACCACTTCACCGTGCTGCGCCTGGGCACCCTCGACCTGTCCGCCACCCGCGCCGACATCACCCTGGAGGCGCTGACCGACCACATGGCGGGCGGCGCCGAACTGGCCGCCCTCAAGCACGAGTTGGCCGACGTCGGCGGAGTCGACACGGCCGCGCTGCCGACCGCCGCCGCTCCGAGGGAAGGAAGCACCTGACATGGCCCCCGTGCTCGACCGCATCCGGGTGGGCTCCGCCCCCGACTCCTGGGGCGTCTGGTTCCCCGACGACCCCCAGCAGGTGCCCTGGGAGCGGTTCCTGGACGAGGTCGCCGAGGCCGGCTACTCCTGGATCGAACTGGGCCCCTACGGCTACCTCCCCACCGACCCGGCCCGGCTCACCGACGAGACGGCCCGGCGCGGTCTGAGCGTCTCCGCCGGCACCATCTTCTGCGGCCTGCACCGCGGGCCGTCCGCATGGGCCGCCACCTGGGAGCAGGTCGGCCGGGTCGCCGCCCTGACCCGGGCGACGGGCGCCCGGCACCTCGTCGTCATCCCGTCCTTCTGGCGCGACGACAAGACCGACGAGATCCTGGAGCCCCCGGAGCTGACCCGCGAGCAGTGGACCCACCTCACCGAGGGCATGGAACGCCTGGGCCGCGAGGCGAAGGAGACGTACGGCCTGGACATCGTCGTCCACCCGCACGCCGACACCCACCTCGACACCGAGGAACACGTCGAACACTTTCTCGACGCCACCGACTCCGCCCTGGTCAACCTCTGCCTGGACACCGGCCACTACGCCTACTGCGGCGGAGACAGCGTCAAGCTCATCGAGACCTACGGCGAGCGGATCGGCTACCTGCACCTCAAGCAGGTCGACCCGGAGATCCTCGCCGAGGTCCGGGCGGCCGGACTGCCGTTCGGTCCGGCCGTGCGGCGCGGGGTGATGTGCGAGCCGCCGAGCGGCGTACCCGAACTGGCACCGGTGCTGGCGGCGGCCCAGCGCCTGGACGTGGACCTGTTCGCCATCGTCGAACAGGACATGTACCCCTGCGAACCGGACCGCCCGCTGCCCATCGCGCTCCGCACCCGCCGCTTCCTGCGCACCTGCGGGGCGTGACGGGCCCTGGGCGGGCCGTCGGCTGCGGTGGCGCGGGGCCGGGCCGAGCCGCTCGTACGGTCCGGGCGCCTGGGCCGGGCCGGTGGGCTGCCGCCGGCAGCGGGCCCGGCCGGGCCGGTGTCCCGCGCCGACTGGCCGCCCGGCCCGGGGCGGCTGCTCCGTCCGGTCCGGGAGGTCTGGCTGGTCCGGCTGGTTCGGGAGGTCTGGCGGGTCCGGCTGGTCCGGCTGGTCTTCCGGCAAGAGCCGGGCGCGCCTGACCGGGTCGGCATTCCGCACGGGCAGGATGCCTGGTCCGGGCCGGCGGCCCGGACCGGGCGTCCCGGGCCGGCTCGGCGGGCCGTTGTCAGTGGGGCGCGCTAGCGTCGGTGACGATGGCCCTTCGTCCCGTTCCGGGAGGCAGTCATGACCTCGTGTCTCAATCCGTACCTCAGCTTCGACGGCGACGCCCGACAGGCGATGGAGTTCTACGAGGAGGTGTTCGGCGGCACCCTGACGCTGAACACCTACGCCTCGTTCGGCGGCTCGCCCGGCCCCGACGCCGACAAGATCATGCACGGCATGCTGGAGACCCCGAGCGGCTTCACCCTGATGGGCGCCGACGCCCCGCCCGGCACCGAGCACACCCCGGGCAACGCCTACTCGATCAGCCTCAGCGGCGACGACGACGCCGAGCTGCGCGGCTACTGGACCAAGCTGTCGGCCGGCGGCACCGTCGACGTGGCGCTGGAGAAGCAGATGTGGGGCGACGTCTTCGGCATGTGCCGGGACCGGTTCGGCGTCTCCTGGATGGTGAACATCGGCGAGCCGCGGAGCTGACCGCGCCGCCCGCGTCAGGCCCGGCGCACCTCCGCCACCGGCACCGGCCGGTGCTCCCGCAGCGACAGCGTGCACGCCTCCGCGATCCAGCCCGCCGCCAGCGCGTCCTCCACGGTGCACGGCGACGGCCGCGACCCGGCGACCACCTCCGTGAACGCGGTCAGTTCCGCGCGGTAGGCGGCGGCGAACCGGTCCAGGAAGAAGTCGTGCGGGACACCGGCGGGGAAGGTCACGCCCGGCTCCGCCGAGCGCAGCGGCAGCCGGTCGTCCAGGCCGACGGCGAGCGAGTCGGCGAAGCCGAGCAGTTCCATCCGGACGTCGTGGCCGCGCCCGTTGTACCGGCTGTTGGACACCACCGCCAGCGTCCCGTCGTCCAGCGTGAGCAGCGCCCCCGCGGTGTCGGCGTCACCGTGGTCCCGGATGTACGCGGCACCCCGGTTGCCGCCACTCGCGTACACCTCCATCACCTCGCGGCCGGTCACCCAGCGGATCATGTCGAAGTCGTGCACCGAGCAGTCCCGGAAGATGCCGCCGGAGGCGGCGACGTACGCGGCGGGCGGCGGCGCGGGGTCCAGCGTGGTCGACCGTACGGTGTGCAGCGGGCCCAGCGCACCGGCGCGCACCGCCGCCCGCGCCGCGCCGAACCCGGCGTCGAAGCGCCGGTTGAAGCCGATCTGCACCGGCACGTCCCGCCCCGCGACGGCCTTCAGCACCTCCATGCCCTCGGCCATGGTGCGGGCGACCGGCTTCTCGCAGAACACCGGCACCCCGGCGGCCACCCCGGCCCGGATCAGCGCCGGATGGGCGTCGGTCGCCGCCGCGACGACCAGGCCGTCCACCCCGGCCGCCAGCAGCGCCTCGGGGGAGTCCGCGACCAGCGCGCCGAACCGGTCGGCGGCGGCCCGCGCGCGACCGGCGGCCGGGTCGGACACGATCAGGGACTCGACGGCGTCGAGCCCGGCGAGGGTCTCGGCGTGGAAGGCGCCGATGCGGCCCAGACCGAGGATGCCGATACGCATGGAGGGTGCTCCTGACAGAGGGCCGAGCAGGGGAGAGGCGGGGAGAGGCGCGCTGGTCAGGCCGACGGATCGACGGTGACCCACGCGCCGCTCGCCGCCGACCGCTCCATCGCGTCCAGCACCGCCGCGCCGCGCACCGCGTCCGTGAGGGTCGCGCCGTACGGGGTGTCCTCGGCGATCGAGCGCAGGAACCGGTACGCCTCCACCACCTTCAGGTCGTCGTACCCCATCGCGTTGGCGGCGCCCGGCTGGAACGCGCCGAACTCGCCGTCGCCCGGACCGACGTACACCGTGCTGACCGGCTGGTCCTGGTAGCCGGTGCCGCGGCTGACACCCAGCTCGTTCATCCGCCGGAAGTCCCAGAACACCGCGCCCCTGGTGCCGTGCACCTCGAAGCCGTAGGCGTTCTGCTCGCCGACCGAGACCCGGCACGCCTCCAGCACGCCCCGGGCGCCGGAGGCGAAGCGCAGCAGGCAGCCGACCCAGTCGTCGTTCTCGACCGGGCCCAGGACGCCGCCCGTGGCCCGGGTGTGTCCGGCCGTCGCGGCGGCCGGCCGGGCCCGCTCGGGTACGAAGACGGCCGTGTCGGCGGTCACCGCCGCGATGTCGCCGCACAGGAACCGGGCCAGGTCCGCGCCGTGCGAGGCCAGGTCGCCCAGCACCCCGCTGCCGCCGCGCGCCCGCTCGTACCGCCAGGTCAGCGCGGACTCGGGATGTGCGGCGTAGTCGCTGAACAGCCGGATCCGGACATGGGTGACGGCGCCGATGTCCCCGCTCGCGATCAGGTCCCGGGCCGCCTCCACGGCGGGCGCGCCCCGGTAGTTGAAGCCGACCGCGCTCCGGACGCCGGCCTTCGCGACGGCGGCGGCCACCGCCCGGGTGTCCGCGGCGCCGAGCCCGACCGGCTTCTCGATCCACAGGTGCTTGCCCGCCCCGGCCAGCGCGACGCCGATCTCGCGGTGCAGGAAGTTGGGGGCGGTGACGCTGACCGCGCCCACCCGGGGATCGGCGGCCACCTGCCGCCAGTCGCGGACCGCCGAGGCGAACCCGAACCGCGCGGCGGCCTCCTCGCCCCGCCCCGGCACCTCCTCGGCCACCACCACCAGCTCCGGACGGACGGTGAGCTGGGGATAGTGGTGCCGGACCCGGGCGTAGGCCTGCGTGTGCACCCGCCCCATCCAGCCGAAACCGATGACGGCGACACCGAGCGTTTCCTGTGGCTGAACCATGGGAGCCCTTCATTTGGACCGGTCCATCACCTCTTCACGCCACCCTGGGGACTCTCCGCCCACGGTGTCAAGGCTTTGACAGGCGAGGCGGTGCGTGGAACGGTCCAGCCATGAAGCAGGTCCAGCCATGAAGCAGCCGACCATCCGGGACGTGGCCGAGCGGGCCGGAGTCTCCAAGTCGCTGGTGTCACTGGTGCTGCGCGGCGCCGACGGTGTCGGCCCCGAGCGCCGGCAGGCCGTGCTCCGCGCGGCCGAGGAACTCGGCTACCGGCCCAACGCGGCGGCCCGCAGTCTGAGCGAGCGCCGCACCCGCACCGTCGGCGTCCTCCTCAACGACCTGCGCAACCCCTGGTTCGTGGAGCTGCTCGACGGACTCAACGCCCTGCTGCACGACAACGGCCTGCACGTAGTGCTGTCCGACGCCCGGCTCAACCGCCGCTCGGGCCAGGGCGACGCCGCCGGCCCGCTGCGCGACCTCGGTGTCGACGGACTGGTGGTGGTCGGCACGCTGCCCGACCCGGCCGCCCTGGAGGACATCGCCGCGCGCGTCCCCGTGGTGGTCGCGGGCGCCCGGGAAGCGGTGCCGCCCGGTGTGGACGTGGTGGCCGGCGACGACGAGCGCGGCGCCCGGCTGGTCACCGAGCACCTCATCGGCCTCGGCCACCGCCGGGTCGCGCACCTCGCGGGGTACGGCGCGGTCGGCGAGCTGCGGCGGCGCAGCTTCGAGTCGGTGATGCGCGCGCACGGCCTCGCCGCGGCGGCCCGTACCGAGCCGTGCGACATGACCGAGGAGGGCGGCCACCGCGCCACCGTCCGGCTGCTCGGCGGACCCGGGCAGCGGCCCACCGCCGTGTTCGCCGTGAACGACATCGCCGGGGTCGGCGCCCTGTCGGCGGCCGAGGAACTGGGCCTGCGGGTGCCGCACGACCTGTCCGTGGCCGGCTACGACAACACCAGCATCTCCCGGCTGCGGCACCTGTGGCTGACCACGGTCGACAACGCCGGCCACGAGGTCGGCCGCCGCGCCGCCCGCCGTCTGCTCGACCGGCTGGCCGGCCCCGCCGGACCGGGCGGCCTGCACCTGGCCGTGCCCTCGCTGGAGATCCGCGGAACCACCGCCGCGCCCCGCCGGTGACCACGTCAAAGACCGCGCACAGCACCCGCACCGCACCCGCACCGCCACCCCGTAATTCGGCGAACAAAATTGTTGACAATCTTGTTTGGATAGATTTACGTTCGACGAGCACTCACTCAGGGAGGGCACATGCCGAAACAAGCCGGTCCGAGCACCGGGGAGCAGGCCAAACAGCTTGCGCTCGGACAGCTGCGAGAGGCGATCCTGCGCGGCGACATGGCACCGGCCCAGCGGCTGGTGGAGAACGAGCTCGCCGAGCAGTTCGGAGTGACCCGGGCCAGCATCCGGGCCGCGCTGATCGACCTCGAATCGCAGGGGCTGGTGGAGCGCATCCGCAACCGGGGGTCGCGGGTGCGGGTGGTGACCGTGGAGGAAGCGGTCGCCATCACCGAGTGCCGGCTGGTCCTCGAAGGGCTCTGCGCGGCCAAGGCGGCCGTCGCCGTCACCGACGAGCAGGTGGTCGAGCTGACCGAGCTGGGCACGGCGATGACCAAGGCGGTGGCCGGCGGCGAACCGCTGACCTACTCGGAGCTCAACCACCGGCTGCACACCAGGATCCGGGAGTTCTCCGGCCAGCTGACCGCGCTGGAGCTGCTGGAGCGGCTCAACGCCCAGCTGGTCCGCCACCGCTTCCAGCTGGCGCTGCGCCCGGGACGGCCCCAGCAATCCCTGAACGAGCACCTGGCCATGATCGAGGCGATCGAGGCCAGAGACCCGCAGGCGGCCGAGGCAGCCGTCCGCGCCCACCTCACCAGCGTGATCGAGGCGTTGCGCGACTGACCCGCCGCAAGGCGGGCGCGCAGAGGGCGGCGGCCCGGCCCGAAGAGGAAGAGATCCCGTGTACGCGTACCCGCGAACCCCGAAGGAGCAGGCATGAGCGGCGTCATCGTCACCGACCCGCCGAAGGCGGAGGCCAAGGACGTCGAGGCCCTGTCCGGGTACGGCGTGGCCACCGTGTCCGAGGCGATGGGCCGCGCCGGCCTGCTCGGCCCGCACCTGCGCCCGATCCAGCAGGACACCCGGATCGCCGGCACCGCCGTCACCGTGCTGTCCTGGCCCGGCGACAACCTGATGATCCACGCCGCCGTGGAGCAGTGCGGCGAGGGCGACATCCTGGTGGTCACCACCACCTCGCCCTGCACCGACGGCCTGTTCGGCGAGCTGTTCGCCACCGCGCTCCAGCAGCGCGGGGTGCGCGGACTGATCATCAACACGGGTATCCGGGACACCTCCGAGCTGCGCGAGATGAACTTCCCGGCCTGGTCCGCCGCCGTGTCCGCGCAGGGCACGGTCAAGGCGACCGGCGGCAGCGTCAACGTGCCGGTCGTCATCGGCGGCCAGGTGATCAACCCGGGCGACGTCATCGTGGCCGACGACGACGGTGTGGTCGTCGTCCCGCGCGAGAAGGCCCAGCAGACCGCCGAGGCGTCCGAGGCCCGGGAGAACAAGGAGGCCGCCACCCGCGCCGCCTTCCAGGAGGGCCAGCTCGGCCTGGACCGCTACGGGCTGCGCGAGAAGCTGGTCCAGCTCGGGGTCACCTACCAGTCGTACGAGGAGTACACGCGCGGCGGGGACGCCTCGTGAGCGCACCCGACGAGGTCCGCTGCACGCTGATGCGCGGCGGCACGTCCAAGGGCGCCTACTTCCTCGCCGAGGACCTCCCCGGCGACGCCGCCGCCCGCGACGACCTGCTGCTGCGGGTGATGGGCAGCCCCGACCCGCGCCAGATCGACGGCCTGGGCGGCGCCCACCCGCTGACCAGCAAGGTCGCCGTGGTCTCCGCCTCCGACGACCCCGAGGCCGACGTCGACTATCTGTTCCTCCAGGTCAACGTGGACACCCCCGAGGTCACCGACCGGCAGAACTGCGGCAACATCCTGGCCGGGGTCGGCCCGTTCGCCGTGGAACGGGGCCTGGTGCCGGCCCGGGACGGTGAGACGTCCGTCCGCATCCGGATGCGCAACAGCGGGGAACTGGCCATCGCCACCTTCCCCACCCCGGGCGGCCGGGTCGACTACACCGGTGCCGCCGAGATATCCGGCGTGCCGGGCACCGCCGCCGCGGTGGTCATCGAGTTCCCGCAGGGCAGCGCCCCGCTGCTGCCCACCGGCAACGTCCGTGACACGATCGCCGGCACCGAGGTGACCTGCGTCGACAACGGCATGCCGGTGGTGCTGATCCCGGCGACCGCGCTGAAGGTCACCGGCTACGAGGAGCCACGCGACCTGGAGGAGGACGTCGCCCTCGCCGACCGGCTCCGCGAGATCCGGCTGGCGGCCGGGCGGCTGATGGGCCTCGGCGACGTCGAGTCCGTCACCGTGCCCAAGCTCAGCCTGCTCGCGCCGCCCCGGCACGGCGGCGCGGTCACCACCCGCACCTTCATCCCGGTCCGCTGCCACACCTCCATCGGCGTGCTGGGCGCCGCCAGCGTGGCCGCCGGACTCCGGCTGCCCGGCGGAGTGGGGGAGGGCATCGCGGACCTGCCCGGCGGTGACCGGGTCCGCGTCGAACACCCCACCGGCTTCCTCGACGTCGAGACCGCCGTCGAACCCGGAACCGAGGGCACACCCCCGGTGGTCCGCCGTACCGCCGTCGTGCGCACCGCACGGAAGATCTTCGACGGCACCGTGTTCCCCCGCTCGGCCGAGACGGCCCCCACCCCCGCGCAGCCCTCTGGAGGCAACGATGACTCCGCCGCTCGGTGACATCGCCCATATCGGTCACACCCAGCTGTTCACCCCCGACCTCGACGCCAGCGTCGGCTTCTTCACCGACTTCCTGGGCCTGACGGTCAACGGGCAGGACGGCGACACGGTCTACCTGCGCACCTACGACGACTACGAGCACCACAGCCTGGTGCTCACCGCCCGCGACACCCCCGGCCTCGGCCGGCTCGCGCTGCGCACCTCCAGCGAGGACGCCCTCCAGCGCCGGGTGACGGCCCTGGAGCAGGCCGGCCGCGGCGGCAAGTGGGTCGAGGACGAGCCCGGCCTCGGCAAGCTCTACCTCACCACCGACCCCGACGGACACGAGCACGCCCTGTACTGGGAGAGCGAGTACTACCAGGCGCCCGACGAGCTGAAGCCCGCGCTGAAGAACCAGCCGCAGGCCAAGCCCAACCGGGGCGTCGGAGTGCGCCGCCTGGACCACATCAACTTCCTCGCCTCCGACGTGCTCGCCAACGCCGAGTTCCAGGAACACCTGCTCGGCGCCCGGCCCACCGAGCAGATCCGGCTCAACACCGGGAAGATCGCCGCCCGTTGGCTGACCTTCACCAACAAGTCCTACGACGTCGTCTACACCGAGGACTGGACCGGCTCCGAGGGACGGCTGCACCACATCGCCTTCGCGACCGAGAACCGCGAGGACATCCTGCGCGCCGCCGACCTCGCCATCGACACCGGCGTGTTCATCGAGACCGGCCCGCACAAGCACGCCATCCAGCAGACGTTCTTCCTGTACGTCTACGAGCCCGGCGGCAACCGGATCGAGCTGTGCAACCCGCTCACCCGCCTGGTGCTGGCGCCCGACTGGCCGCTGATCACCTGGACCGAGGACGAGCGCAAGAAGGGCCAGGCCTGGGGTCTGAAGACGATCGAGTCGTTCCACACCCACGGCACACCGCCGGTCGCCTGACGCTTCGCGATCCAGGGGGGTGGGGGGGGGGGGGGGGGGGGGGGGGGGGGGGGG